>DATHQQ010000746.1:0-7855 GCA_035482595.1 Verrucomicrobiia bacterium | reverse complement strand
GAAGCCGGCGAAGCGGTAGTCGTTCCAGATGTCGCGCCCGCCGGGCCAGATCATGGTGACGCCGGTGCGCACCACCGCCGGCTCGTCGCGGATCAGGGTCGAATGGCCGACCTCCACCCCGGCGATATCGGTGATGGCATTGAGCGGCCCCGTCGGCAGCGTGCCGACGGTGATGCCGAGATCGCGAAGTCGCGCGCGGCCCATGAGCGGTCTCCCCCCGTTTCGTCGATGGAATCTATTCCTGGAACATCACCCAGTCCGGCTTGCGGGGCGTGAGCGTTGCCCCCTCGGCGGTGAGGGGGCCCTTGCCCAGGGCTTCGAGGCGAACCAAAGCGAGCCCCAGATCTCCCGCCGCGCTCCGCATCTCCCCCATCTCCTTGTCGTTCTGCAGCAGGGCCGTTCCCGGCGCCGGCGGCGCGCCTTCGATCGCGACCGGCAGCAGGCGCTTGCGCACCAGCCCGCGATAGCGCGTGCGGGCGGTCAGCTCCTGGCCCATGTAGCAGCCCTTGTCCCAGTCGATGGCGTTCAGCTCGTCGAAGCCGTTCTCCAGCAGGATCGCCTTCTCGACGGGGAGATCGCGGCTGCCGTCCGGCACGCCCAGGGAAAGCCGCAGCCGGTCGTAATCGGCGGCGCCGCCGCTCTCCACCGGCATCCGCTCCGGCGGCAGGATCGCCCGCGCGCCCAGGGCCGCCAGACGGGGATCGACGAAGACGACGCCCCCGCTTTCGGCCCGGCTCCGCCCTGCCTCGGCAGGCAGGTCGAGACCTGCGAGCGCACCGGCCCCGAAATGGAGCCCGACCGCCAAACCGTTCTCCTCGGCCAGGGTCACCTTGGCGCGCAGCTTGTAGAGGCTGAGGCGGCGCAGGAGATCGGGCCGCCGCGAGGCTTCGCAATCGATCAGAAGCCGGTCGCCCTGGGCCGCGATGAAGATGTCGTGGAGATATTTCCCCTGGGGCGTCAGGAAGGCCGCGTAGATGGCGCGCCCCTCCGTCGCCTTCTCGACATCGTTGGAGACGATGCCCTGCAGGAAGCTGGTGCGGTCCGCCCCGGCGAGGGCGATCAGGGCTCGGTCACGGGCGAGAATGAACATGGGCGCATCCTTTCCGGCCCCTACACATGGCCCGCCCCGCGGCATTCGTCCAGCCCCTGGCGCGCTGTCGAGGTATGCGCACAAGTTGCGTCGCTGCGCCCAATCGATTTCCCTCCCCCCTTGCGGGGGAGGGTAGGGTGGGGGGTCGATCCGCGTCCGCGGATCACGATGAGTCTGCACGGCATCGGCGCCAGCAGCGAGTTTGCGGCCACCCCCACCCCATCCCTCCCCCGTCAATGCGCGGGCCTATCGGCCCGCAGGGGGAGGGGGAAAAAGTAGCAAGCCGCTGCTTGCCAGTCCGGAGCCGAACGCCGAGACTGCGCCCCGCATGTCCGAGATCGAGCGAGTCGGCAATTTGATCCCTGGGGCCCGTAGGCTCGGCGTCTGCCTGGGCGAGTGAGCACGGGCTGCCGCGTGCGATGAATTTCTGGAGTTTCTCCTTGCAGGTCTATGGCAAGCCCGGCGTCGCCGAGGCCTGTATCGCGCTTCAGGACGGGCTCGGGCTCGACGTCAATCTGCTGCTCTATTGCTGCTGGCACGGGCGGGCCCGTCGCCAGCTCGACGAGGCTGGCCTCATGCGCGCCATGGCCGCCGTGGAGGGCTGGCAGCGCGAGGTGGTGCAGCCGCTCCGCGCCGTGCGCCGCCGGCTCAAATCCGGCGTGCCGCCGATCACCGCGCGCGAATGCCAGGCGCTCCGGCGCAAGGTCAACGACCTCGAGATCGAGAGCGAGCGCATCGCCCAGACGGCGCTGGAAGCCCTGCCGCCGCCGCCCACCGGGCGGCGTCCGGCTGTCGACACCAATCTCGATCTCTACCTTCGCCTGCGCGGCCGCGATCCGGCCAAGGCGCCGGAGCTGCAGGCCTTGGTCGAGGCCTGTGGCTGAGAGCCTCTCCAAATAAGATTGACTTCATAATAGCGTAATCAAGATAAGTCATCCTTATCTCGCTGCGCCCTGCGCCGCCGAGCCGTGGCCATGCCGCGGCCCGATGCAGCTCGAATTCAGGGAGAGAGCCATGACCTGCCGGACGCTTTCAGCCGTCACCTTGAGTCTGCTTCTGTCCACCGCCGCACTCGCCGCCATCTGCCCCGGCGCCCGCGCGGCGGATTGGGATCCCGAGAAGGCCCACGCCCAGTGCCGCGATTTCAAGACCGACGGCATGGCGGACGACGGGGTCTATGGGCCGTGGTTCCAGGCCATGTACAAGCATTATGGCTGGACCGACTGCCATCGCACGGACAACGACATCGGCTCGGCCGAGGTGATCGCCGCCTATGAGGCGGAAAAGAACAACCCCCAGGCGGTGATGGCCGATATCGGGATCGCCTTCGGGCCCGTGGCCGCGTCCCGCGGGATCACGCTGAAATACGTGCCGGCGGGCTCTGATTTCATCCCGGCCGAATACAAGGAAGCCGGTGGCGGGTGGATCGGCAGCGTCGTCGGCGCCGTGGGCTTCACGGTCAATCTCGAGGCGGTGCCGGAGGCGCCCCAATCCTGGGCCGATCTTCTGAAGCCGGAATTCAAGGGCAAGGTCAAAGGGCCGAGCCCGGCCAGCGGCGGGACCGGCTATATGACCGTGCTGGCGGCCAATCAGGCGCTCGGCGGTACGCCCGAGGATCTGACCAAGGCCTATGCCTATTTCAAGGCGCTCCGCGACAACGGCAATCTCTACAACGGCCCCTGCGACATTCCCGATCTCGAGCGCGGCGCTTGCGCCATCAAGATCCAATATGATTTCTACGGCTTGGCGGAAGGAGTCGCGGCCATGAAGAAGAAGGGAATCAAGGCGGCCTTCATCCTGCCGAAGGACGGCACCATCTGGGCACCCTCGGCCCTGCTGCCCAACGGCTTCACCGACAAGCCCGATCTGGCCAAGGCGATCCTCGACTTCGCCATGACCGATGATGCGGCGCTTGCCTGGGCCCAGACCTATGCGCATCCGATGAAGTCGGTCTTCGGCGGCTATAAGCTGCCGGCCGAGGCGACCAAGGATTGGCTGCCCGAGTCCGACTACGCCAGCGCCGCCGCCCTCAAGAGCTTTCCCGAGGTCGGCAAGGTTGCCGGGGAATGGGAGACCGTCGTCCTCAAATAGCGCCGGTGAGTACCGGTTCGATGCCGGCATCCTGGCGATCGCGGATCGCCAGGATGCGCAGGCCACGGCGATGGCCGGCCGAGCTCGCGAAGGATTGGGCGGTCCTCCTTCCCCTTGGGCTCCTCGTCCTGCTGCTGCTGGTCGGGCCGGCGCTGAAGATCGTGATCGACAGCCTCCAGGATGACGCCGGTCGCCTGACGCTCGGGAACTGGAGCTCGATCTTCGGCGTCGCGCTCATCCGGCGATCGGTCCTGGGATCACTGAGGGTCGGCGCCGTCGTGGCGACGCTCAGCACGCTCCTCGGCACGCCGCTCGCCTGGGCGGTGAGCCGCTTGCGCGTGGGGCACCGCTCCCTCGGCGTCGCCTTTCTCACCGTGGCCGCCAATCTCTCGGCGACCGCCCTCGTCTTCGGGTTTTCGGCGGCCTTCGGATCGGTCGGTCTCGTCACCCTGGCCCTGCAGGCGCTGTGGCCGGGTTTTGCCGGCGTCGACCTGTACGATTCCAGCGGCGTCGTCTTCGTGTTCCTCTATTTCCACCTGCCGCTCTTCGTGCTGCTGACTCTGCCGGCCATGGGAATCGTCTCCGAACGGCTTTGGGAGGCGGCGGCCGTCTGCGGCGCGCGGCCGCGGCTCTTCTGGCTGCGCATCGGCTTGCCGATGCTCATGCCCTTCCTCGTCGCCGGCTGGTTTCTCATGTTCGTCTGGGCGATCAGCCAGTATGGCGTGCCGCTGGCGCTCGGCGGCGCCGATGCCGGCATCGATCTGATCGCAATTCGCATCGGTGCCCTGATAGAGACCGCGGGCCGCAGCAATCGTTTCGGGCAGGCGGCCTGTCTCTCGATCCTGCTGATCGCCTTATCGGCCCTGGCGCTCCTCATCTATCATCGCCTCTTGCGCCGGGCGGCTCGATGGATCGCATGAGAATACGACCCGCGCCGAGGGGTGAGAGCTTGAGCGGGCCACGCTCGCTGCGGGCCGGAGCGATCGTATTGATCGCGCTCTTCACCGTGGCGCCGATGCTGGCGACGCTGCTCTACTCCCTCGCCACGGTATGGCGCCGCCGCCCGCTGCCGGACGGATACACGCTGCAATGGTGGGCGGCGACGCTGAGCGATCAGGCATTCCTCGCCGCCGCCGGACGGTCGCTGCTGCTGGCGCTGGCGACGGTGCTGCTGATCAATCTCCTCGTGCTGCCGCCGCTCTACTGGTCCCATGTCCGCAATCCGCGCATCCGGCCGGTGCTCCAGCTGGCGGCGCTGATCCCCTTCGTCCTGCCGGGCATCGTCATGGCCGCGGCGATCAACCGCTTCGTCGGGCTCTGGCCGTTGACCGCCGGGCTGCAGGCAACCTCGACCCTGCTGCTTCTCTCCTCGGTCGCGGTCTCCTTCTCCGCCTATCTTTGGGCGGTCGACGGCGCCATGCGCTCGGCGCGGATCGCCTCCCTTTGCGAGGCGGCCAGCACCCTGGGGGCGACCCCTCTCTACATGCTGCGCCGGGTCGTCGTGCCCAACATCAAGCATGGCATCGCCATCGGCTCGCTGCTCGCCTTCGCCGGGGTGATCGGCGAGCTGGCCCTGCCGCGCATCATCACCGGCTCCTCCTTCGAGACCATCCCGCTCTGGCAGCTCCGCAAGATGCGCGGCACCGATGCCGATCCGAATGCGGTCGCCGTCTCCAGCCTTCTGCTGCTGGCGCTGCTGTTCGTGTTTTCCGTCCTGGTGATCCGACGCAGCCGGGGCGGCATCGCCGGCATCATCCCGACTCTCGAGAAGGATTGACGCCCTTGTGGCAAGTGGAGGTTGAGGCTGTCAGCCGGCGGTTCGGCGCGACCCGCGCGCTCGATGGCGTGTCACTCGGCATCGGCGAAGGCGAGCTGGTGGCGCTGCTGGGGCCAAGCGGTTGCGGCAAGACGACCTTGCTGCGCTGCGTCGCCGGCCTGACCCAGCCCGACAGCGGCTGGATCCGCTTCGCCGGCCGCGACGTCACCCATCTCCCGGCGCGGGAGCGCGATGTCGGCATGGTGTTCCAGAGCTATGCGCTGTTTCCCAATCTGACCGCCGCGGGCAATGTCGCCTTTCCGCTGGAGGCGCGGGGCTGGCCCACCGCGAAGGTGGCGCCGCGGGTGGCTGAGCTGCTCGAGCTCGTCGGCCTGGCACCGGAGGCGATGCGCTTTCCTCATCAGCTCTCGGGCGGCCAGCAGCAGCGGGTGGCGCTCGCCCGGGCGCTGGCGCCGCGTCCCCGGGTGCTGCTTCTCGACGAGCCGCTGTCGGCGCTCGACGCCTTGACCCGCACGGTCCTGCGCGACGAGATCCGCCGCATTCAACTGGCCCTCGGCACGACCGCTCTCTATGTGACCCATGACCAGGCCGAGGCGCTGGCGGTCGCCGACCGCATCGGGGTCATGGAGGGCGGGCAGGTGGTCGAGCTCGGGCCGCCGGCGGAGATCTACCGCAACCCGCGCAGCCGCTTCGGCGCCGCCTTCCTCGGCGGCCGCAACGCGCTGGCGCTCACGATCGGCGAAGACGGCTGGGTGCGATGCGGCGATGCCTTCGCCATCCCTGCGCCGGATGGGAAGCCGGGCGGCCAGGTCTTCGCCACCTTCCCGCCGGAGAGCGTTTTCTTCGCCGATGAGGGCCTCAGGGGCCGCATTCTTCTGGTTTCCTTCCGCGGCGCGCTCACGCGCTTCCGGGTGGAGACCGAGCAGGGCGAGATCGATGCCGATCTGCTGTCGATGGCAGCCCCGGTGCTGCGGCGAGGCGAGAGCGTCCATCTGCGCGTCCATGCCGCGCTGATCCGGCTCTACCCGGTCGACGGGCCGAGCGGTGCGTGAGCGGCGATCAGAAGGCCAGCAGGCGCCGGACCACGCTGCCCCAGATGTGCAGCGGCGGCGGCGTTCGCCGCAGGCGCCGGGCCAGCGGGGCGACCGCGGGATGTCCGCCGCCCACCACCGTCAGGCAGGGGCGGGTGGTGGCATTGCCGTGGCTCGCCCGGGTGCGGATCGGCGTACCGCGGCCGAAGACGAGGCCGGGTGTGGTCCAGGCGGCGAGATGACGCGCGGTAAGCCGCGCGATTCCGCCGATGCCGGGCAGATCGAGCGTCGCCGCGCAGACGGCGCCCGAAGCATCCATGTCGCGAGGCTCGATCAATGCACCCGAGCCGTCCTCCATGACGCGGGCCATTCCCGCCAGCGCCGTGGCGAGCTCCACCGGCCGCTCGGATACCACGTTCTCCATGCGGTGATCCGACAGCACGATCAGCACCGTTCGCTGCCAATCGGGGCGGGCTGCCTTGAGGATGCGTGCCACCGCCTGGTTCGCCCGGCGCCGGGCTGTGGAGGAGCGCTCGCTGTCCAAGCCCGCTTCATGGGCCGCGGTATCGATGTCCTGCAATTGCGCGAAGATGAGGTCGGTGCCGTCGGCGACGGCCTTCACCACTTTCTCCGCCGTCAACTCGTCGGGCAGGTAGCCCGTGGAGTCCTCGGCGAGGGCGAGGACCGCGGCGCGGTCCGGCCAGGCCCAGGCAGCGGTCTCGGCATTGACGGTCAGCAAAATGTCCGGATCGCTGGCTGCGGCTCTGACGCTTCGTCCGGCCGCCTGGGCCAGATCCAGGATCGAGGGCACCGCCGCACGCACATCGAGGCGGATGCCGCCGTCGTCGTCATAGAGGCGGTTGGCAAGAACACCATGCACGGCAGGACGCTCGCCGGTCAGGAGCGTGGCATGACCGGGGCCGGTGGAAGCGATCAGATCGGCCAAGCCCCCGGCAGGCGCGAGGCCACCGGCGGCGGCGAGCTCGCGCAGGGCCGGCATCTCCTCGGCCTGGGCGAATTCCGGACCGCAGCCATCGAGCACGAGCAGGATGACCCGCGTGCCCTTGTAGATGGCGAGCTCCGCCGCCCAGTCCGCGACCTCGATATCTTGTCCCAGTGGCGTCCCGGTCACGGCAGGGCCGCGGCGGTGCCTATCGCGCGCTCCAGGATATCCAAGGCCCTGTCCATCTCGGCCTCGGAGATGACGAGCGGCGGGGAGAGAACCAGGGTATGGCCGCTCGCCTTCAGGCTGAGGCCGAGGGCGAGCGCGCACCACATGGCGCGCTCCGCCAGTTGCGGCGCCGGCCGGCGCGCCGCGTCGACCAGGTCGACGGCGATCAGCAGCCCGACGCCGCGCACGCCGCCCAGCGGCGGCAATCTCGGAGCCGTCTCCCACAGGCGCTCCAGGGTCCGCGCGCCCAGCTCTGCGGCATGCTCGACCAGCCCCTCCTCCTCGATGATCGCCAGCGTCGTCAGCCCGGCGCGCGTCGTCAGCGGGTTCTTCTCATGGGTGTAGTGGCCCAGCGCCAGCTCGGGCGCCAGATCGAAGGAGCGGTCGGCGATGACCGCGGCCAAGGGCAGCATCCCGCCGCCGAGCGCCTTGCCGAGGACGGTGATATCCGGGCGGACGGCGGCATGCTCCGAGCTGAAGAGCCGGCCGGTCTTGCCCAATCCCGTCGGGATCTCGTCGAAGATCAGCACGGCGCCATGATCGTCGCAGGCCTGGCGCACCTCGGCCCAGAAGCCGGGCGGCGGCACGGCCGGGGCCGAGCGCACCGGCTCGGCGATCACCGCCGCGACATCGCCCTCGCGCTCCAGCACATAGCGCAGCATCCGCGCGCACATCATGCCGCAGACCTCCAGGCG
>DATHQQ010000745.1:0-8941 GCA_035482595.1 Verrucomicrobiia bacterium | reverse complement strand
ATCGGTGGCTGCGTAGAGCAGCCAGGTTTCCCAGGTCATGTCCTCATCCTCCGCGACGAAGGTCGATCTCAACCAACCACCGGCGGCCCGTCGCGATCATAGCGCGGCAGATCGTCGGTGGTCTCGAACCAGGGGATCCGGCTGTCCCGCCAGATATGCATCCGCGGGCGAAACGCCTCGGGCCGGTCGAGTGTGGCGAGATTGACCGAAACATATGTCGGATCTTGGGCAAGCTCGAAGCTGATCTGGCTGCCGCAATCCGGGCAGAAGCGGCGCAGCGCCCAGGGCGAGGAGCGATAGGCCTTGAGCCTCCCCTCCGTCACCTCGAAGGCCGCGATGGGGAATTCCGCCGAAGCCTGCAGCGGCGCGCCGGAGGATCTCTGGCACATCCGGCAGTGGCAATAGGCGCCGTCGAGGGGGGCGGCCGTCACGCGGTATCGCACCCGGCCGCAGAGGCAGCCGCCCTCCAATGGCTCGAACATGGTCCCTCCCGCGCTGTCCGGCTGGCGAGTGTAGCCGATCAGCCGCAGCCCAGCGGCCGCGCCTCGACCCCAGGACGCCGGGCGAGACGCTCGCCGAGAGCGCTCAGCAGCCTGCCCGCGCCCCGGAGTGCGGCCCCCAGCCCCTTGCGGAGCAGCCGGCGCGGCTCAGGCCGCGGCATTCCATGGCGGCGGCGGATTTCTTCCTCGAGCGCCTGCAAGGCATAGACCCGAGCCAGTCCGACCGACCAATGATGCATGAACATGGCTTATCTCCTCTTCCTGCCGATCGAAGCGTGGATCGCCTCGTACAAGCCACATTTTGGCGATCCAACCGCTCTTGACAAACGAGACTTTCTTGGCTGATTTATAAGCAGGAGTAATGAATGGCACTTCGCCTGCCCTCCCTGCCGGCGCTTCGGGTCTTCGAGGCCGCCGCGCGGCATCTGAGCTTCACCAAGGCGGCTCAGGAGTTGAACGTCACCCAGGCGGCGGTCAGCCATCAGGTGCGCGCCTTGGAGGAGCAGATCGGCGTCGCCCTCTTCCGCCGCACCACCCGCCGCCTGGCGCTGACCCGGGAAGGCCTTCGCCTGCAGCCCGCGGCGACCGAGGCTTTCGAGATCCTGCGCCGCGCCCTCAGCGACATAGGCCGCGGCGAGCAGGTCCTCGCCATCACCACCACCCCCTCCTTCGGTGCCCGCTGGCTGGCCCCGCGGATGGGCCGTTTCGCCGAGCGCCATCCCGGGATCGAGCTCTCCATCCGCCATACCCAGACCGTGCTCGACCTGGGGCGCGAGGGTCTCGATCTCGCGGTCCGCTGGGGCAAGGGCCGTTGGCCGGGCGTGGAAAGCGAGCTGATCGGCCCGGCCACCCGCATCGTAGTGGGGGCGCCGGCCTACATCCGCCGTCTTGCCTTGACGGCGCCGGCGGATATCGACCGCGCAACCCTGCTCCATGAGGACACGCGGGAGGATTGGACCGAATGGCTGCTGGTGGCCGGCCTCGATCCCGCTTTGGCGCACAAGGGCATCGTGATGGATGACGATAACGCGCTGATCCAGGCGGCCGTCAGCGGTCAGGGCCTGGCGCTGACGACGCCCAGCCTCGTCGTCGAGGATATCGCGACGGGCCGGCTGCTATCGCCCTTCGAACTGGCGCTGGCGGACGGCTATGGCTTCTATCTCGTCTATGAAAAGGATGCGCTGGCGCGGCCGAAGGTGGCGGCCTTCCGCGCCTTCCTCCGCGAAGAAGCGGCGCGGGAGGAGGCGAGACCGGTCAGTCGAAAATAGTGCCGGCGCGACGCGTCGACCCCTCACCGAATGGGACCGCGCTCCCATTTTGAATCCTTATCCTGCCGCCGCGCATGCCAACCCAGCGGAAGATCGGCGAGCACAGCGAGCGAGGGATCGTGTTCGATCATCTCCCGGAGCGCCACCACGAAGGCCTGCGATACGGATACGATCTCGCTTGTGAGGAACTGCCAGCCACCGTGATCCTCGTCATGGGTAACGTGGAGCACCGGCATTCCCTGCAGAAACACCTGGACCACGCTGATCACGGCCATGTTCGGTGGATCTGAAAAGGGCCATGGGTCTGCCATTCCAGCGCCTACGCTTTCTCCTCCGGCTGCATCACGAAGAGCACGACCAGGAGGATCGAGGCCACGATGCGGAAGGCCGTTTCCTGGCCGTTCCAGGTCGGGGACTGCCACATGGCGAACCACTCCCTGCCGATGACGATGAATCCCACGAACCAGACGAGAAAGCCGAGGAAGCCGCCGAGGGCGACCCAGAGCTTGGCTGTAGCGAACTCCGCCGGCGTCCCCCCGCGGGCGCGCAACAACGCGATGGCACCCCAAGCCAGCACCAGGCCGGTCGCCGCCTCGCCGGCGATGATGAGGGCATAGCCCAGATGCTGGAGCGCCGGCGAGGTGATGGCGCGATACATCAGCTTGTTGCCGGGAAAGGTGGTGTCCATGCTCAGCACGTGCTGGACAAAGACGAAGTTCGAATCGTAGTCGGTGATATTGCCGAATGCGACCAGCAGCGGATAAAGGGCCAACCCCGCCACCATCAGCGTCTTGATGTCCCGCAGGCACCGCATCTTGCATTCCCCTCGCTCTCGCTTCGACGATGGCTCAGATGTTAGCATTCCGGCCACGGAACCGAATGCCCCTGTTGCCGGAATGACCGCCATGACCAAGGCCTTGAGCCGCGAGGACTATGCCGCCCTCGATGCAGCCGATCCGTTGGCCCCTTTCCTCGCCCGCTTCCGCCGGCCGCGCGACCTGCTCTATTTCGACGGCAATTCGCTGGGCATGCTGCCCTGGGCCGCGAGCCGGCGGGTTGTCGAGGCGCTGGAGATAGAATGGGGCGAGGGGCTGATCGAGAGCTGGACGGAGGCGAGCTGGATCGACCTGCCCCAGCGCGTCGGCGCCAAGATCGCCCGGCTGACCGGCGCCGACGCCGATGAGGTCATCGCCACGGATTCAACCTCGATCAATCTGTTCAAGCTGCTGGCGGCGGGGCTCAAGCTTCGGCCCGGCCGGCGGGTGATCCTGACCGAGGTCGGCAATTTTCCGACCGACATCTATATGGCCGAGGGGCTGGCTCATCTCCTGGGCGATGTGGAGGTGCGCCTGGCCGAGGATGTCGCGGCGGCCATCACCGAGGATGTGGCGGTGGTGGCCCTCAGCCATGTGGACTATCGCAACTCCGCTTTGGCCGATATGGCGGGTCTCACCGCCGCGGCTCATGCCAAGGGCGCGCTTATCCTCTGGGATCTCAGCCATAGCGCAGGCGCGCTGCCGGTCGCTCTCGGCGAGGCCGATTTCGCCGTCGGCTGCGGCTACAAATTCCTCAACGGCGGGCCGGGGGCGCCTGCCTATGCCTTCGTCGCCAGGCGCTGGCATCCGATGTTGATCCAGCCCTTGGCCGGCTGGATGGGCCATGCCGCGCCCTTCGAGTTCGAAGCCCACTACCGTCCGGCACCCGGGATCAAGCGGGCGCTCTCCGGCACGCCTTCGGTGCTTGCCATGACCGCGCTGGACGCCGCCCTCGATCTGCTGCTCGAGGCGGGCATGGACCGCATCCGGGCCAAGGCCCAGGCTCAGATGGATCTCTTCGCCCGCCTGATCGAGGAGCGCTGCCCGGAGGTGGGGCTGGAGCTTCTGACGCCGCATGCCCATGAGACTCGCGGCAGCCATCTCGCCTACCGGCACGCCGAGGGCTATGCCCTGACGCAAGCGCTGCGTGCGCGCCGCGTGGTGCCGGATTTCCGCGCGCCCGACATCATCCGCTTCGGCTTCACGCCGCTGACCCTGGCCTATGCCGAGATCTGGGACGCCGTCGAGCGGCTGGCGGCGATCTGGCGCGAGGAGTTCTGGCGCGAGCCGCGCTTCGCCATGAAGGCGGCGGTCACCTGATGACTTGCGCTTTACGCCATGCAGCCCCAAGCTTCGCCGTAGTGGATGAGCGGCCGAGGAGAGTGGCGCGGTGAAGACGATATTCATCATGGTGAAATGCGAGCTCGGCCAAGCCTACAAGGTGGCCGACGAGGCGGTCGAGAATGTCGAGCAGGTCTCGGAGATCCACTCCACCTCCGGCCAGTACGACCTGCTGATGAAATGCTATCTCGCCGACGATCAGGACATCGGCCATTTCGTCAATGAGACGATTCAGACGCTCCCCGGCGTCAAGGACACCTTCACGCTGATCGCCTTCAAGGCGTTTACCTAGCGCCTACTCCGCGATCTGCGGGCGGGAGAGCAGCTTCTCCACGCGTTCGAGGCGGCCGGCGACCATCGACTGGAGATGGTCGACCTTGTCGTGGAGATGGGCGACCTCCAGCTCGGCCTTCATATTGACGTCGTATTCGACGTCGTCGCGGATATGGTCCTTGGCCGCCTGGCGGTTCTGGCTCAGCAGGACCAGCACCGAGAGCATGATCGCCTCCAGCGACACCGCCATGGTGAGCAGGCCAAAGGGATAGGGATCGAAGGGCGGCAGCAGGATGTTCCAGCCGACCCAGACGCTGAAGAAGATGGCATGAATCACCAGGAAGGGAACCGAGCCGCTGAAGGCCGCCACCCAGTCGATAAGGCGGTCCAGCCGCGTCTGCTTCTGCTCCATCTCGTCGCTGGCATTGCGCGCGGAAAGGCGGCGCAGCTGGACATTGGTCTCGCGGATGCGCCGGGACATGATGCCCAGCATCTCCAGCCCCGCCTCCGGATGATGGCGCAGAAAGGCGACGAGATCGTCGCGATCGAGGACGAGGAGATCGCCCTCCTCCGCCATGGTGGCATTGGCCGTGCGGTCGCCGCCGTCGAACAGCGCCAGCTCGCCGAATTGGGCGCCCGGCCCCGCCGTCTCCAGCACGATCTTCTGGCCCATCAGGTCCTGGGCGAAGATCTCGACGCTGCCGCTGCGAACGATGAACATCCGGTCGCCCGGATCGCCGAAGCTGAACAGCACATCGCCGGCCACGAAATGCTGCAAATCCAGCACCCCGGCCAGCGCGACGCGCTCCTCCTCGTCGAGCAGCTTGAAGAGGTGGACTTCTCCCAGAAAGGCAGGATCGCAGACCATGGCGGGGAGACTACGACAGATCACCACCCATCAAGGAGTCATAAAAACTCTGCGGCCCCTCGATTTCCCTCAATCTTCCCCGCTCGATGACCAGAAAGCGCGTCGCCACCGCCTCGATCAACCGCCGGTCGTGGGAAACGACGATGGCGGAGAGATCCTTGTCCAGGATCTCCGCCTCGAGTCGGTCCCTTCCCTCGATGTCGAGATGGTTGGTGGGCTCGTCCAGGATCAGCAGGTTGGGGCGCTCCAGCTTCAGCAGCAGGAACAGAAGCCGCGCCCTCTCCCCGCCGCTGAGCTCGCCGATCCGCCGACCCTGCTCGGCGATGGGGAACCCGGCGCGGGCGAGCTCGCGGCGCATCGGCTGATCGCCGACGTCGAAGCTCTGGAGGAAGAACTCGAACAGCCCGCGCTCGGCCGGCAATCGCGACAGTTCCTGGTCGAAATAGCCGGTGCGGGCCTGGGGACTGAAATAGACCTCCGCCGTGGCGGCGAGCTGCTCGCGGCGCAGCGCCGCCTCGGCCACCAGCTTGCGCAACAGGGTCGATTTGCCGCTGGCGTTGCGGCCGAGGATGGCGAGGCGGTCGCCGCGGGCGAGGTGGAGGCGATCGACGCCGAAAAGCCGCCGACCGTCGGGCGCGCTCACGGTGAGGTCACGGCAGCGCAGTAGGATCTCGGCCTTCGCCGCCGCCTCGGAAAGGGTGAGCTCGCGCCTATCCTCCTTGGCGACGGCGGTCAGCCCGCCGCGGAGCTTGTCGATGCGCTTCTCCATGCTCTTCGCGCGGCGCGAGAATTTCTCATTGTCGAAGACCTTGCCCCAGCTCGCCAGGCGCTTGGCGCTGGCCTCCAGCCGCCGGATCTCGTCCTCCTCCGCCGCGCGCGCCCTGGCCGCCGCGACATCGCGCTCGGTCAGCAGCTCGCGGGCCCGGCTGCAGGGGGCGGCGAAATCCTGAACCTTGCCGTCGCGCAGGATCAGGGTGCGCGCGGTGGTGCGATCGAGCAGCGTACGGTCATGGCTGATGAGGATGAAGGGGCAGGCGAGCTCATCAGCCATCCAGGCCTCGAGACTGAGGATCTTGGCGAGGTCGAGATGATTGGTCGGCTCGTCCAGCAGCAGCAGGTCGGGCTCCGCCACCGCCGCACGCCCGATGAGCACCAGGCGCCGCCAGCCGCCGCTGAGCGCCTTCAGCGGCGTCGCAGCCTGCGATTCGTCGAAGCCGAAGGCGGAGAGGATCGCCTCGGCGCGATAGGCGAAGATCTCGCGCTCGCCCGGCGCCATGCCCTCGGCCACGGCCTCCAGCGCCGTCCGGGATTCGAGCTCGGCCGGCAGCATCTGCTCGACGGAAGCGATGACGAGATTTCGCCGGGTCTGGCGCCGTCCCTCGTCGATCTCCTCGCGGCCCGCCAGCACCCGCAGAAGGGTCGACTTGCCGCAGCCATTGGGTCCGATCAGCCCGACCCGATCACCCTCCTCGATGGAGAAATCGAGTCCGGCGAAGATGCCGCGCGCCCCATAGGCGAAGCCGAGATTCTCGACGCTGAGAAGGGACATGGCCGTCTCACAACCATAAAGGGCGAAGGGTATAGGCGGGATAAGCGCGCGAGGCTAGAGCGGTGTTCCGGTCAGGTTCACCCCATCGCAATTTCCATCGTCACTCCCGCGAAAGCGGGAATCCAGGGCCGTAAGCGAGCTGGTTGCCCTGGATCCCCGCTTTCGCGTGAGTGACGGAAGAGAGCGCGCAATCATCTTCTGGCACCATTCACCCCTCGTCCCTGGCTCTGGCGGCGCCACGCTGCCCCGGCCAGACTGCGGTTCATGCAGATTCTGATCCTCGTTTATGCGGTGGCCTGTATCTTCGGCGCCGCCGTGGTGCGGGGCTATAGCGGCTTCGGCTTCTCGCTGCTGGCCATCATCTCGCTGTCCCTCCTGCTGCCGCCGGCCGAGATCGTGCCGTCGATCTTCCTGATGGAGATCGCCGCCAGCCTGCACCTGCTTCCCGGCGTCTGGCGCGACATCCATTGGCGCGCTTTGCTCTGGCTCGGGCTCGGCTGCCTGCTGGGCACGCCCTTCGGGGTCTATGCCCTGGCCAACGTCCCGGCTGCGCCCATGACCCTGGCACTGGCGGTCTTCGTACTGGTCTCGGCGGTGCTGCTGGCCCGGGGCTATGCGCTGAAGACCATGCCCGGCCCCGCCGCCACCTTTGCCACCGGTACTGCCTCGGGCCTCTTCAACGGCGGCTTCGGCACCGGCGGGCCGCCCGTGATCCTGTTCTTCTTCAGCTCGCCCGCGGGGGCGGCGGCGGGCCGGGCCTCGATCATCGCCTTCTTCCTGCTGACCGACGTCACCGGACTTGCCTGGCAGGGATGGAACGGGCTTCTCACCTGGGCAACCCTCTGGCGCGCCGGCCTCTTCCTGCCGCCGCTCGCCGCCGGGGTCTGGCTCGGCAACCGAAGCTTCCGCCAGGCCGACCCGGCGGTCTTCCGCCGCTGGGTTCTGCGCCTGCTGATGCTGCTGGCGCTGCTGACCGGCGGGCGGGCGCTGTTCGAGATCATCTGACTCCTACCCGCCGCGCTCCAACCGGGCGCGAATCCTGCCCATGGCCGCCGCGGCATCGCGCAGGCCGGAGGGCGGGAGGCCCTCCGCCAGCTCATTCGCCCAGAGGATCTGCAACCGAGTAGCCTCGGCATAGGCCGCCCGCCCCTTCTCCGTCAGAAGAAGGAGCTTCGCCCGCTTATGGTGGGGGTTCGGGGCGAAGCGAAGGAGGCCTTCGGCTGCCAGCTCGTCGGCCAGGCGCTGAACGCCCTGGCGTACCAGCCCCATCCGCCGCGCCAGATGAGGCACGGGCTCGGCCTGCGGGGCCATCGCAACCGCTCCGAGGAGCTGCCAGCGCGCGCTCGTGAGATCCAGATCCTTCACCAGCCGGTCGCCGGCGGACAGCAGGCGGCCATTCAGGCGAAAGGTCTCGAGGATCAACCCCGTGAGGGCAGCCCCGCCGGGGGTGTGCCGGAGGGTCGGCTTGCGTCTTGGCATATTGACTGCTCGCTGCTATATTGACAGCATATTGTCAATATGGAGGCAGACATGCTGGCAGGTCAAGTCGCCCTCGCTCTGGCCGCGGTGTTCGCCGGTGCGGCGCTCTACGTCAACCTGGCGGAGCAGCCGGCCCGGCTCACCCTGGACGACCGCGCCCTGCTGGCGGAATGGAAGCCCAGCTACGACAGGGGCAAGACGATGCAGGCGAGCCTGGCGCTGTTTGCGACCCTGGTGGGGCTTTTCGCCGCCTATGAGAGCGGCCGGGGACTCTGGCTTCTGGGCGCGGCCCTCATGCTGGCATCCTGGCCCTATACCCTGATCGTGATCATGCCGACCAATCGCGCCCTGCACGCCACGCCGATCGAATCCGCCGGCCCGCAGACACGACGCCTCATCGAGACCTGGGGCCGACTCCACGCCCTCCGCACGGCCTTCGGCCTGGCCGGCGTCCTCGCCTTTCTTTGGGCGTTGAACGTCTAAGGCTCGGGTCACAAGAAGCTCGGCGTCAAGCGCCGCGTTGGGCTGATGGCCCGTTGGCTGCGCCACCGCGGCAACGGGCATTCCTGACTGGAGGCGTTAGGCGCCGTGCGGCAAGTTCCGAGCGGCGCCCTGTCCCCCCTGTCGTCATTCCGGCGAAAGCAGGAATTCAGGGCCACATGGAGGGTGCATGCCGCTTGTCCCTGGACCCCCGGCTTTCGCCGGGGTGACGGGAGAGAGGGAGCGGCTTATGCGGCGACGGCGTTTGTTGCCTCCCCGTCGCCGTCCGGGCGTCACAATCCCGAGATCACCTCGCGCAGGAGGCGGCACATCTCGTCGATATGTTTCTTCTCCGCGACGAAGGCCGG
>DATHQQ010000744.1:0-3994 GCA_035482595.1 Verrucomicrobiia bacterium | reverse complement strand
CCAGTCTAGCAGCCCGACTCAGAATGCGACGCAATCCACGGACGATATGTCCATCGGCGCCGAAGCGGGCGACGACAACGGCGTGGACGCGGCCGGGCATGACGCCGGCGACGACAATGGCGTGGACGCAGCTGGCCATGACGCCGGCGACGACAATGGCATGGACGCAGCTGGCCATGACGCCGGCGACGACAATGGCGCGAATGCAGGCAAGGCCGGCGACGACAACGGCGGAACGGGTACCGGTACGGGCGATGCGAGCCACGGTGGCTCAACTTCCGGCTCCGGCGGAAACAGCAACGGCAGCGGTGCAAATTCCGGCCGCGGTACTGGCGGCGAGGATGGCCACGACAGCGGTGGCTCCGGCAGCGGCGGCCATGGCAGCAGCGGCCATGGCAGCGGCGGCGACGACTGACCAGCGGTGCTGTCTCGACGGATGGGCCAAGGGGCGCCTGCGGGCGTCCCTTGGGCCACCCGATCGCTCAAGTTCAGGAATTCGAAATCGAAGGATGTACGGTCCGGCGTAATGGGAGATGCGGTTTTCAGCGAGCGATTGGTGGCGCTGCTTCCCAAGCTGCGCCGGTTCGCGCATGGCCTGACGGGAACAGCCGACGAGGGAGACGATCTGGTGCAATCCGCCTGCGAACGTGCCCTGTCCCGCGCTCAGCAATTCCTGCCGGGCAGCCGGCTCGACCATTGGATGTACAGCATTCTCCGCAGTATCTGGATCGACCGTATCCGGCAGCGCGGACGCCGCGAAATCTCCGTCGACCCGATCGACTTGGTGGAGCACCCCGGCGGCGATCTCGAGGCAGAGGCGAACGCGGGCCTCGGTCTCGCGGAAGTTCGACGATCGATCGCGGCATTGCCGGACGAGCAGCGCGAAGCCCTGCTGCTCGTCTGCGTGGAGGGTGTGGGCTACAGGCGCGCGGCGGAGATCCTCAATCTGCCCCTGGGCACGGTGACCAGCCGCGTCTTCCGGGCGCGGGTTGCCATCGGAAAGGCGATGGAAGTTCCCGGAGCCGGCGAAGATCCAGCGGCCGGCAGCGCGCAGATCATCAGGATGAAACGATGAACGGAAACCGGACGATCATCAGCGAGGAAACCTTGTTGGCCGTGGCAGACGGGGATCTGCAGGGCGAGGAGGCGGCGATCATCGAGGCTGCCGTCGCCGAAGACCCGGCTTTGCGGGAGGCCTTGCGGCGGCTGCGGCTGAGCTCCCCCGGTATCGCGCAGGCCTTCGATGAGACGCTGAACGAGCCTGTGCCCGAGCGGCTTCTCGCCGCGGCCCGAGGCGCCGGCTCGCAAAAGAGCCGGCGGCTGCGCCATCCTTGGGTGACCCCTTGGGCTTGGGGGCTTGCTGCGAGCCTCGCCACCTTCGCCATCGGTCTTGGCAGCAGCTATCTTCTGTTTCCGGCCTCCGGCGGCTACATCCCGGCCGCCGAGGCCCCATCGGATCTTCTCGCCGCCCGCTTCGAAGTGACGCTGCAGAGCGCTCTCGACGATGGCAAGGAAGGCCAGATCTTCCCCTATGCCAGCCCCGACATCGGTCAAGGCACGATCAAGCTCGGCGGCCGATTCACCATGGCCTCCGGCTCGGAATGCCGCGAGTTCTGGCGGGAGGAGACCAAGGGCAACGCGCAGCTTTCCGACCATGGCATCGCCTGCCGCGGCGCGAACGGGAGCTGGAGCATGATGATCCTGCCGGGCAGCAGCTAGGAAGCGACGATTGTCCGTCGACACTTCACCCAGGCTCGTGACCGCGTGGTTCGCACTGTTCGTGGCGGCCCTTCTTGCTTTCGGCGTGGCGCACGCCTTCGGCGGTCTCGTGGCAGCGGCCCAGGCCGACGACAATGGCGGTTCCGGCGGCCATGACGGCGGCTCCGGCGGTGGCGGCAGTGGCGGAGGTGGCGGCGGCAGCAGCGGAGGCGGCGGCGGCAGCAGCAGTGGGGGCGGTGGTGGCGGCGGCTCCGGCGGGGATGGCAGCGGCTCGGGGAGCGACGACGGCGGCACCACAGCCGGGAGCGGCGCCGAGGACAAAGGCCAATCCGGCGGGAGCGGCGACGCCGGTGGCGCGGGCGGAGGTCGCGGCGATCGCTACGAGGCCGGCGAGGTCGTCGTACTAGCCGATCGGCCCGAGCTTCTGGCCAAGGCGCGAGAGATGGGGTTCCGCCTCATCGGCGAGCAGCACCTCGCCTCGCTGGACTTGTCGATCTTGCGCCTCGGGACGCCGACCCATGTGGATGAGCGGCTGGCCTTGGCGATGCTGCGCGCCGCATTTCCGGGGCTGACGGCGGATGTGAACTCTCTTTACGCACCTTATTCAGCCCAGTCGGCGCAGGTCGTCTCGCTGCCGCAGCCCGACTATGCCAGAAGGATGATCGGCTGGCGCGCAAGCGAGAGCTGCGGGGCGGGAATCCGCATCGGCATGATCGACATGGCGCCAGGCCCCTCCCCTGCTCTTTCCGGGCAGAAGCTCCATCTGCAAACCTTCCTGGACCCGGGCAAGCAAGCCTTCGACAACGGCCATGGGACCGCGATCGCTTCCCTTCTCATCGGCCACGGCGTGGCAGGCCACACAGAAGCAGCCGGCTTGCTGCCGGCCGCCGACCTCTATGCCGCCGCGGTCTTCACACGGGAAGCAGATCGCAGCGAGGCCAGCGCCTTCGCCATCGCCGGCGCTCTCGATTGGATGGCGGCCAACCAGGTGCGCGTCGTGAACATCAGCCTTTCCGGCGGCGCCAATAGCCTGCTGGATATCGCCGTCCAGCGGGCGACTGCGAAAGGGTCCGTGCTCGTCGCCGCCGCCGGCAATGGTGGGCCCGCAGCACCTCCTGCCTTTCCCGCCGCACTGCCCGAGGTCATCGCGGTGACAGCCGTCGATCAGCAGGGCAGCGTCTATACCGGGGCGAACCGCGGCGACTACATCGCCTTCTCGGCGCCCGGCGTGGGAATTTGGGCGCCGGTGCCGGATGCGCTCGGCCAATATCTGACGGGGACGTCGGTTGCCGCGCCCTTCATGACCGCGGCAGCGGCGCTGGAGCTCACGAATGGGGCCTCGGGCAAGGCCGCGGAAATCACCCGCCGTCTGGCGGCGCGCGCCATGGATCTCGGCCAAGCCGGCAAGGACCCGGTCTTTGGCTATGGGCTCGTACGGGCGGCGCCGGTTTGCGGGACGGCCGTTTCCGCTCCTTAGCGAGCTTCTAATCGTTCAAGTAGAGCAAGATCAGGGGTCAGCTTGATTCAAGCTGACCCGATCTTGCTCTAGACGAACCAGCAGCGTTCCGGGGCGCGATAACCGGACAGCTCGCCGATCGGATCCTTCACATAGCCCCCGATCTTCTTGCTCACCCCGTCAAGGAAGTCGTTGAACATCGGGATGAGCGCCCCACCGTCGTCATGGATCATGAGCTGCGCCTCGCGGTAGAGCACCTTGCGCTTGGCGTCATCGAGCTCGGAGCGCGCCTCGGATACGATCTTGTCGAAATTGGGCCGGAACCATTTGGTGTCGTTCCAGGGCGCGTCGCTGAGATAGGCGATGGAAAGCATCTGGTCCGTCGTCGGACGCCCGCCCCAATAGGAGGCGCAGAACGGCTCCTTGTTCCAGACATTGTCCCAATAGCCGTCGCCGGGATCGCGCTTGATGTCGATCTTGATGCCGGCCTGGGCGGCGCTCGCCTGGAGCAAGGTCGCGGCGTCGACGGCCCCGGTGAAGGCGACGTCGGAGGTATGCAGTAGGATATTCCCGTCGAAGCCGTACTTCTTGACATGGAACTTCGCCTTGTCGAGGTCGTAGTGATACTGCGGGATGTCGGCGGCAAAGAAGGGATAGGGGGAATTGATCGGCTGGTCGTTGCCGATCGAGCCGTAGCCCAGCAGGCAGAGCTTCAGGATCTGCTCGCGGTCGATGACGTATTTCATCGCCAGCCGAAGCTCGGCATTGTCGAAGGGCGGCTTGTCGCAATGCATCAGGAACAGATACTGGCCGCGGCCG
>DATHQQ010000743.1:0-6798 GCA_035482595.1 Verrucomicrobiia bacterium | reverse complement strand
AGTTCATGGTCATGAATTCGACGATGGGCCTGAGGCCGTTGAAGGCCGCCCCGACGCCGAGCCCGGCGAAGCCGGCCTCGGTGATGGGCGTATCGATGACGCGGCCCGCCCCGAACTCCTCCAGCAGCCCCTGGCTGATCTTATAGGCGCCCTGATATTCGGCGACCTCCTCGCCCATCAGGAAGACGTTCGGGTCGCGGCGCATTTCCTCCGCCATCGCATCGCGCAGCGCCTCGCGCACGGTCATGGTGGTGGTGGCGCCGGTCGCCTCAGGCTCGGCAGGCAGTGCGGCCTTCGGCGCGGCGGGGACGCTCGCCGGTGCCGGCGCAGCCGGTGCTACGGCTTGAGCAGCGGCGGGCTTGCTCGGCGCCGGCTTCGGCGCGCTTTCCGCCTCGTCCTCGCCCTGGATCCGCGCGATGGGCGTATTGACCTTCACGCCTTCGGTGCCGGCGGGCACCAGGATCTCGGTCAGGCGGCCCTCGTCGACGGCCTCGACCTCCATGGTCGCCTTGTCGGTCTCGATCTCCGCGATGACATCGCCGGCCTTCACCACATCGCCCTGCGCCTTGAGCCATTTGGCGAGCTTGCCCTCGGTCATGGTGGGCGAGAGGGCAGGCATCAGGATCTCGGTGCTCATGACGGTGTCCCTCAGGCCTCGGCCAGGATATCGGTGAAGAGCTCCGACGGATCGGGCTCGGGGCTGGTCTGGGCGAAATCCGTCGCCGTCGAGATGATGTCCTTGATCTCGCGGTCGATCTCCTTCAGCGCCGCCTCGTCGGCATGGCCCTCCTCCAGCAGCCGCGATCTGAGATGATCGATCGGGTCATGCTCCTGGCGCATCTTGGCGACCTCCTCCTTGCTCCGGTATTTCGCCGGATCGGACATGGAGTGGCCGCGATAGCGGTAGGTCATCATCTCCAGGATGTAGGGGCCCTTGCCGCTGCGCACATAAGCGACGGCCTTGTCGGCCGCGGCGCGCACGTTCAGCACATCCATCCCATCCACCTGCGTGCCCGGAATGCCGTAGGCCTGGCCGCGAAGATGCAGATCGGGCCGCGCCGAGGCGCGCTCCACCGAAGTGCCCATGCCGTATTTGTTGTTCTCGATGACATAGAGCACCGGCAGCTTCCACAGCGCCGCCATGTTGAATGATTCGTAGACCTGGCCCTGGTTCACCGCCCCGTCGCCGAAATAGGTGACGCTGATGCAGCCGTCGTTCTTGTAGCGATGGGCGAAGCCGAGCCCGGTGCCGAGGGGAACCTGGGCGCCGACGATGCCGTGGCCGCCGAAGAAGTTCTTCTCGCGGCTGAACATGTGCATCGAGCCGCCCTTGCCCTTGGAATAGCCCCCGGCGCGGCCGGTGAGCTCGGCCATGACGCCCTTGGGGTCCATGCCGCAGGCGAGCATATGGCCATGGTCGCGGTAGGAAGTGATGACGCTGTCGCCCTTCTGCAGGGCGGCCTGGATGCCGACGACGACGGCCTCCTGGCCGATATAGAGATGGCAGAAACCGCCGATCAGCCCCATGCCGTAGAGCTGTCCCGCCTTCTCCTCGAAGCGGCGGATCAGCAGCATGTTGCGGTAATAGCCCAGCAGAACGGCGCTGTCGGGGGCATCCTCGGCGCGGGTTTTGCGCTTCTGCGTCGTGGCCATGAGCCCCTCCCGTCGGTGAGCGGGGCGCTCGCCAAGCCGGCCGCCCCTTGGGCAAGATTTAATGGCGGGAGGGCGTTAAAGCAATAGACTATAACTATCGGAAATTACGACAGTTTTGTTGAATTAACCTTCAAACAGTTAATTCGAGTTCGAGACGTCTTGGGCACCCGGCAGGGCGGGCATATCCGCCTTGGGCAGCATGATGACGACCTCATCGCTGCGCGCCAGGTTCAGCATGAGGCGCACCCGCTCGTCGAGCAGATCGGGGTCGATGCCGCTGTTGGAGAGCCGCTGCACGCGGTTTTCCAGCTCGTGGCGCTGGCCCGCGACGGCGTCGGCCAGCGCATGGGTCTGCTTCAATTGCTGATTGAGCTGCATCCAGGCGAAGAGCCCGCGCTCGCCCTGGATCGCGTGATAGGAGAAATAGGCGAGCAGCGAAATACCCAGCACCGGTGCCACTGCCTGGCGTGCGTGACGACCGATGTCCCGAGCAATTGTCATGAGTCGCAGCGAATCATAGGCGATTCCGCGTCGTCAAGCAAAAGCGGGCGGGCCGCGCCGATCACGCTGGCACCTGTGGCGCAAAAGACTCAATCCGCCGCAGACTCAATCCGCCGCCGGGGCCAGCCCCCGAAGAGCCCCGCTTCCGGCATAGCGCGCGTCGCGGCCCAGCTCCTCCTCGATACGCAGGAGCTGGTTGTATTTGGCGAGGCGGTCGGAGCGGGAGAGCGAACCGGTCTTGATCTGGCCGCATCCGGTGGCGACGGCGAGATCGGCGATGGTGGAATCCTCGGTCTCCCCCGAGCGGTGGGACATCACCGCGCGGTAGGCCGCCTTATGGGCCATCTCCACCGCGGCCAGGGTCTCGCTGAGGCTGCCGATCTGATTGACCTTGATCAGGATGGCATTGCCGATGTGACGGCGGATGCCTTCGGCGAGACGGGTGGGGTTGGTGACGAAGATATCGTCGCCCACGAGCTGGACCTTGCCGCCGAGACGCCGGGTCAGCTCCGCCCAGCCTTCCCAATCATCCTCCGCCATGCCGTCCTCGATGGTGGCGATGGGGAAGGATGCGACGAGCTTCTCGTAGAGCGCCACCATGCCGCCGGCATCGAGGGTCTTGCCCTCGCCTTCCAGCCGGTAGCTACCCTCGCGGTAGAATTCGCTCGAGGCCGAATCCAGCCCCAGCAGCACATCCTTCCCGGGCTTCAGGCCGACGCGCTCGATGGCCTGCGTGATGAAGGTCAGGCATTCCTCGGCGCTCTTGAGATTGGGCGCGAAGCCGCCTTCGTCGCCGACATTGGTATTGTGGCCCGCCGATTTCAGCTGTGCCTTCAGCGCATGGAAGATCTCCGACCCCCAGCGCAGTGCCTCGGCGAAGCGCGGCGCGCCCATCGGCAGGATCATGAATTCCTGGAAGTCGACGGGGTTGTCGGCATGGGCGCCGCCATTGACGATGTTCATCTGGGGCACCGGCAGCAGAGTTGCCGAGGCGCCGCCGACATAGCGGTAGAGCGGCAGGCCCGCCTCGCTCGCCGCTGCCTTGGCCACCGCCAGGCTGACGCCGAGAATGGCATTGGCGCCGAGGCGGCCCTTGTTCGGCGTGCCGTCGAGCTCGATCATCATGCGGTCGAGCTTCGCCTGCCGGCTCGCCTCGATACCGGAGACGGCGTCGAAGATCTCGCCGTTCACCGACTGCACCGCCTTCAGCACGCCCTTGCCGCCGTAGCGTTTCTTGTCGCCATCGCGCAGCTCCGCCGCTTCATGGGTGCCGGTGGAAGCACCCGACGGCACCGCGGCGCGCCCGAAGGCCCCGCTTTCCAGCCGGGCATCGACCTCGACCGTGGGATTGCCGCGGCTGTCCAATATTTCGCGGGCACGAAGGTCGACGATGGCACTCATGAGCCGGCTCTCCGGAAAGGAAATGGGATGGCCGGTTTATAAGGCTAGGTTTCCGGCAGCGCCAGCGCCCGCAGCTCCTGGCGGCGTAGATGCAGGTCCTGATCGAGGAAGAATTCGTCGAGCTGGGGCGGGGCAACCGAGGTGCCGGAGAGCATGGCATGGACCTGGCCGCGGTGATGGATCTGATGGATGTAGAGATGGCCCAGGATGGCGGCGATCGCCTCGGGGAAGCGGCCCGCCTCGCGCCGGTCGAGGATCACCTTGCGCTCGAGATCGGCCGGGGTCAGGCCCTCGCAGAAGGCGAGCAGCTTCCGATCGCTCGCCCGCTGCGCCGCATCGAGTTCCGCGAAAGTCGCAAAGGGTTCATCGGCGATGAACACGTCATAGCCCCGCCCCTCCTCCATCAGCGCGTCGATGTAGTACCAGTCGACGGTCAGGATATGGCTCAGGGTCAGCGGGATCGTGGGGAAGAAGCTGACGCGGGTCGCACGGTATTCGGCCTCCGTCAGCCTGGCGCAGGCGGC
Organism: Verrucomicrobiia bacterium; assembly: GCA_035482595.1. GTDB lineage: Bacteria > Pseudomonadota > Alphaproteobacteria > Dongiales > Dongiaceae > DASXQK01. Next base: position 2,719 of record DATHQQ010000743.1, on the reverse strand, counting down.
ATAGAGCCGATGGTTGGACCAGGCATTGTTGCGCGCCATCTTCGTCAGATGGTCGAGCAGCATCAGTTCTCCTTCGCCAGGCGGTCGAAGGCCTGGAGGCGGGCGAGCAGCGCCGGCATGTCCTTGAGGCGGACCATGTTCGGCCCGTCGGAGGGGGCATGATCGGGATCCTGATGGGTCTCCATGAAGACCATGGCGACGCCGATGGCGACGGCGGCGCGCGCCAGCACCGGCACGAACTCCCGCTGGCCCCCTGTCGAGCTCCCCTGCCCGCCCGGCTGCTGCACCGAATGGGTCGCATCGAAGACGACCGGACAGCCGGTCTCGGCCATGATGGGGAGGCTCCGCATGTCGGAGACGAGGGTGTTGTAGCCGAAGCTGACGCCGCGCTCGCAAAGCATGACATTGCGGTTGCCCGCCGCCTCGACCTTGCGCACCACCTGCTTCATGTCCCAGGGGGCGAGGAACTGGCCCTTCTTGATGTTCATGGCCCGCCCGGTCTTGGCCGCGGCCACGAGCAGATCGGTTTGCCGGCAGAGGAAGGCGGGAATCTGCAGGACATCCACCGCCTCGGCGACGGGGGCGCATTGCTCGGCCGTATGCACATCGGTCAGCACCGGCACGCCGAAGCGCTCGCGAAGCTCCGCCATGATGGGCAGGCCCTTCTCCATGCCGATCCCGCGCACCCCGTCGATGGAGGTGCGGTTGGCCTTGTCGAAGGAGGTCTTGTAGATGAGCCCGATGCCCAGCTTGGCCGTCATCTCCACCAGCGCCTGGCACATCTCCAGGGCATGGGCCCGGGATTCGAGCACGCAGGGCCCGGCGATGAGGGCCAGCGGCCGGTCGTTGCCGATGGTGAGATTGCCGATGGCGATATGGCGCGGCTGGGTCGGGGGTACGGCGTTCATGGGGTATTTATAGCAGAGGTTTTGCCGGCTTGCCTTGTCGACGAATGCCGCAAGTGCGCCTTCACGCACTCCCGTCGAACCAAAGCCATGCCCTCTATATCGTCATTCCCGCGAAAGCGGGAATCCAGGGCCCCGTGCTCAGACCTCGCGGATTGCCCTGGATTCCCGCTTTCGCGGGAATGACGGAAGAGGAGGTTACGAGAACGCGCATCGACCTGCGCCGCACCGGGCATCGGAACTGCTACACCAGTCGCGACTGGCGAACCGCAGCTTGGATGAAAGACGTGAACAGCGGATGCGGGTCGAAGGGCTTCGACTTCAGCTCGGGGTGGAACTGCACGCCGATGAACCAGGGATGCTCGGGCAGCTCGACCATCTCGGGCAGCACGCCATCGGGCGACATGCCGGAGAAGCTGAGGCCCACCGCCTCAAGCCGCTCCTTGTAGTTGATGTTGACCTCGTAGCGGTGGCGGTGACGCTCGCTGATCCAGTCGCGGCCATAGATGTCGTGGAGCTGGCTGCCGGGGGTGATGTGGCAGTCATAGGCCCCGAGGCGCATGGTGCCGCCGAGATCGCTGCCCTCATTGCGCCGCTCGACCGCATTGCCGTGGATCCATTCGGTCATCAACCCGACCACCGGCTCCGCGGTCGGCCCGAACTCGGTCGAATCCGCGGCCGGGATATCTGCCAGATTGCGCGCCGCCTCGATCACCGCCATCTGCATGCCGAAGCAGATGCCGAAATAGGGCACTTTGTGCTCGCGGGCGAAGCGGGCCGCCTGGATCTTGCCTTCGGCCCCGCGCTCGCCGAAGCCGCCGGGCACCAGGATGCCATGCACCCCTTCGAGATACTGGACCGTGTCCTCGCGCTCGAAGATCTCGGAATCGATCCAGTTGAGCTTGACGCGCACATTGTTGGCGATGCCGCCATGGGCGAGCGCCTCGCCCAGCGATTTATAGGAATCCAGCAGGCTCGTGTATTTGCCGACGATGGCGATGTCCACGGCGCTTTCCGGCTGGCGGATGCGCTCCACCACCCAGCGCCAGCGCGAGAGATCGGGCGGGGGTGCCGAAAGGCCGAAATGCCGGCAGACCTCGGTATCGAAGCCCTCGGCGTGATAGGCGGCGGGCACCTGGTAGATGGTGTCCACGTCGAGGGCCTGGATCACCGCCTCGGGCCTGAGATTGCAGAACAGCGCGATCTTGCGCCGGGATTCGCGCGGGATCTCGCGATCGCAGCGGCAGAGCAGGATGCCGGGCTGGATACCGACGCTCTGCAGCTCCTTGACCGAATGCTGGGTCGGCTTGGTCTTGAGCTCGCCGGCGGAGGGGATCCAGGGCACCAGGGTGAGGTGCACGAAAAGGGTGCGGCTCGGGCCCAGCTCATTGCCGACCTGGCGGATGGCCTCCAGGAAGGGCAGGCTCTCGATATCGCCGACCGTGCCGCCGACCTCGCAGATGACGAAATCCACGTCGTCCGCATCGGCGCAGATGAACTCCTTGATGGCGTCGGTGACATGGGGAATCACCTGCACCGTGGCGCCGAGATAGTCGCCCCGTCGCTCCTTCGCGATCACCGTGGAGTAGATGCGGCCCGTGGTGACATTGTCGCTGCGCCGGCTGGGAACGCCGGTGAAGCGCTCGTAATGGCCGAGATCGAGATCCGTCTCCGCCCCGTCATCGGTGACATAGACCTCGCCATGCTGGGTTGGGCTCATCGTCCCGGGGTCGACGTTGAGATAGGGATCGAGCTTGCGCAGCCGCACCTTGAATCCGCGCGCCTGCAGCAGAGCGCCGAGCGCCGCTGCCGAG
>DATHQQ010000742.1:0-2879 GCA_035482595.1 Verrucomicrobiia bacterium | reverse complement strand
GACGATCAGCAGCGCCAGGCAGGTGAAGACGCCGCTGAGGGCCATGACCATCGCCGTGGAGAACCGCCGGCGCAGCTGGCTGAGGGTCATGATATAGCCGGCATAGAGCGTGGCCACGCTCATGGCCAGGAGATCGCCCAGGAAGGGGCGGCCGCCGAGATGGAAGCTCACCCCCAGCAGCAGCCCGGCGCCGACAACGGCCAGCGCCAATCCCAGGAGGAAAAGGAGCCGGAAACGTTGACCGAAGAAGAGCCAGCCGATCAGGGTGACATAGATCGGCGCCATGGTGCCCAGCAGCGTGGCATTGGCCGCGCTCGTCATGCGGATCGACCAGTTCCAGATCGCGAGATCGGCGGCGAGGAAGAGGCCGCAGAGCGCGAACATCCCCCAATCGCCCCATCGCCGCGGCAGATAGCGCTGCGGCCGGCCGCCCGCTTCATGGGCCATCCAGAGGGCGAAGACCGGCATGGCGAGAAACATGCGATAGAAGCCCGTCGCCACCGGCCCGAGCTCGGACGCCTTGACGAAGATGGCGGAGAAGCTGATCAGCACCGCGCCCAGGAGCAGCACCGGCATGGCGAGCCTGGACGGGGCCGGCGCGGCGGCCTGCACGGTGGTTGCGGTCATGAGATCGTGTTGCGGACCGTCTAGGAGCTGTTGGCCGCCTTGCGCGGCGTACGGTCCGCCTGGCGCGGATCGGCCTCGCGCAGCGCCGCCTTGATGTTGCGCAGGGCCTGGCGCGTGCGCTGCTCGTTCTCCACCAGGGCGAAGCGGACATGGCCGTCGCCATATTCGCCGAAGCCGATTCCCGGCGAGACGGCGACATCGGCCTTGGCCAGCAGCAGCTTGGCGAAGGCGAGCGAGCCCATCTCCCGGAAGCCCTCGGGGATCGGGGCCCAGGCGAACATGGAGGCCGTGGGCGCCTGCACCGGCCAGCCGGCGGCGTTCAGCCCCTCGACCAGCACGTCGCGGCGCGAGCGATAGCGCGCCCGCATCTCCTCGACGCAGTCCTGGGGGCCGTTGAGAGCCGCGGTAGCCGCGACCTGAATCGGCGTGAATGCGCCGTAGTCGAGATAGGATTTGACCCGCGTCAGAGCGCCGATGAGCTTGCCATTGCCGGCGCAGAAGCCGATGCGCCAGCCCGGCATGGAATAGGTCTTGCTGAGGGAGCTGAACTCGACGGCGATCTCCTTGGCACCCGGCACCTGGAGGATCGAGGGCGGCGGCTGGCCCTCGAAATAGACCTCGGCATAGGCGATGTCGGAGATGATGTAGATGGCGTGCTGGCGGCAGAAGGCGACGACCTCGCCGTAGAAATCGAGGCTCGCGATCTCGGCCGTCGGATTGCTCGGGTAGTTGACGACGACGGCCAGCGGCTTCGGCACCGAGTGGCGCACGGCGCGATCGAGGGCCTCCAGGAAGCCCGGGCCGGGCTCGAAGGGGATGGAGCGGATCGAGGCGCCGGCGATGACGAAGCCGAAGGCGTGGATCGGATAGCTGGGATTGGGTGCCAGGATCACATCGCCCGGGCTGGTGATGGCCTGGGCGAGATTGGCCAGGCCCTCCTTGGAGCCCAGGGTCACGATCGCCTCGCGCTCGGGATCGATCTCGACCCCGAAACGCCGGGCGTAATAGGCGGCCAGCGCCCGGCGCAGGCCCGGGATGCCGCGCGAGTTGGAATAGCGATGGACCCGCGGGTCCTGCAGCGTCTCGGCCAGCTTCTCCGTGACATGGCGGGGCGGGGGCTGGTCGGGATTGCCCATGCCGAAGTCGATGATGTCCCGCCCGGCGGCCCGGGCCGCGGCCTTCAGCTTGTTGACCTCGGCGAAGACATAGGGCGGCAGGCGCCGGATGCGGTGGAACTCGCTGTCCATGGGCTCTCCTCGAGGGCTCCCCTCGGGGCGGGGGCTCGTCTCGCCGGATTCCTATGCCAGGGGAGCGGCGCTGGCGCAATGGCGATGCGGCGCGGCGGCCGGTGCTAAGCGGCCGGGTCGGCGGCGGGCAGGCGGACCATCACCAACAGGCCACCGCCCGGTGCCGGCGACTCGCTCAGCGCTATGCCGCCCCCGACGCCCTCGGCGATCTCCTTGGCGATGGCAAGCCCCAGGCCGCTGCCCTCGGCGCCGCTGCCCAAGGTGCGATAGAACCTCTCGAAGACGCGCTCGCGCTCTGCTTCGGCAATCCCGGGCCCGCTGTCCTGGACCGTCAACCGCCAATCGGCGCCCTCCCGATCGATCCCGAGAGTGACCACCCCGCCGGCGGGGGTGTAGCGCAAGGCGTTGTCGACGAGATTGACCACCAGCTCCTGGAGCATCGTCGGGTCGCCTCTGACCATGGCGCTGGGGACCCGGGGATCGAATCCCAGATCCATGTCGCGCTCGAGCGCCAGGCTCACGAGGGATTCCAAGGCCCGGCGCGCCGCGGCGACGAGATCGACCGGCTCGCCCGGCGGCGGCCGTCCGCCAGGCTCGGCCTGGGCGAGGGTCAGCAGCTGATTGGCCAGCCGCGTCATCTGCTGCATGTTGGCGTGGATCGCCCTCAATGCCTCGTCCTTCTCGGCCGCGCTGGTGGCCCTCAGTGCATAGGTTGCCTGGGTGGAGAGCAGGGTCAGCGGCGTTCGCAGCTGATGTGCTGCATTGGCGATGAAACGCCGCTGGACCGCGCTCCAGCTCTTCACCCGGCCCATATACTGATTGAGGGCCGTCGCCAGGGGTTGCAGCTCGTGCTGCAGGGCCGTTGCCGTCAAGGGTCGCAGATCATCCGGCCGACGCTCGACCACCTCGTCGCGCAGGCGCAGCAGCGGCCGCAATCCGCGCTGCAGCCCGAACCAGGCGAGGATCCCGACGATGAGCACGAGCAACCCCTGCTGCAGAAAGCCC
>DATHQQ010000741.1:0-12793 GCA_035482595.1 Verrucomicrobiia bacterium | reverse complement strand
GCAGCGCAGGCGAGACGCCTCACTGTCGGTAACGGCAAGCGCCGGGATGTCGTCCAGCGCCGTCGCCACCGGTAGTAGGTGCCGTGAGGCGGCGGGAATATGCCCCAAGGCCTGGAGCGAATCCAGCGAAATTGCATGGGCCTCGGTGAAGGGGCCGACGGCGATCCGGCGCAGCGCCGCCACATGGCCGACGGTTCCCAGCGCCTCAGCGAGGTCCCGGGCGAGGCTGCGCATATAGGCCCCCTTGCCCGACAGGACCTCGAAAACCGCATTATCGCGGTCGGGCCGCTCGATGAGCTCGAAGCGCTCGACCAGGATCTCGCGGGGGGCCAGCTCGACCGCCTCTCCGGCCCGGGCCAGGTCATAGGCGCGCTGGCCGGCCACCTTGAGGGCCGAATAGATCGGCGGGCGCTGCTGGATCCGGCCGCAGAAGGCCGGGAGCCCGGCCCGGATCGCCCCATTCTCCGGCCGCAGGTCGCTGGTGGCCGAGACCTCGCCCTCGGCATCGTCGGTCGTGCGCGCCTCGCCGAAGCGGAGCGTGAAGCGATAGGTCTTCAGCCCGTCCATGACATAGGGAACGGTCTTGGTCGCCTCGCCGAGGGCGATGGGGAGCAGCCCGGTCGCCAGGGGGTCGAGGGTCCCGCCATGGCCGGCCTTGGCAGCCTCGAATATCCGGCGGACCGCCCCCACCGCCTGGGTCGAGGTCATCCCGACGGGCTTGTCGAGGACGACCCAGCCGTCGATTTTCTGGCCGCGGCGCTTACCGGCCATCGGATTTGCCTTCCCCGGGATCGCCCTCGTCTTCGGCGCCCACGTCGCTGCCGCCGTCTTTCGACAGGTCGCGGGCCACGGCGGGGCTGCGCAGCAGTTCCTCGATCCGGTCCGCCTGGCCGAAGGCGAGGTCGGGCTCGAAGCGGATCGTGGGCGCCACCCGCAGTTCGACGGAATCGGCGAGCGTCTTGCGGAAATAGCCGGCGGCACGGTTGAGGGCGCGGGCCAGGGCGGCCGAATCGCCGCCGCCGAAGGGGAGCACGAAGGCGGTGCCCGCGCGCAGATCCGGGCTGACTCGCACCTCGGTCACCGTCACCTGGATGCCGGACAGCGCCGGATCGCGCAGCTCGTCGCGCGCCAGGATCTCGACCAAGGCGTGGCGCAGCGCTTCGCCGACCCGGAGCTGACGCTGGCTCGGGCCCTGGCTTCGCTTTCGAGTCATTTCGCGCCTACGCTAGCTCGCGCGAGACTTCCTCGATCTCGAAGCACTCGATCTGGTCGCCCTTCTGGATGTCCTGATAGTTCTCGAAGGCCATGCCGCATTCGAAGCCTTCCTTGACCTCACGGACCTCGTCCTTGAAGCGCTTCAGGGTCTTCAGCGCGCCTTCGTGGATGACCACGTTGTCGCGCAGGAGACGGACCTTGGCGCCGCGCTTGACCACCCCTTCGGTGACCATGCAGCCGGCGATCTTGCCGACCTTGGTGATCTCGAAGACCTCGCGGATCTCGGCATATCCCAGGAAACGCTCGCGCAAGGTGGGCGAGAGCATGCCCGAGAGGGCCGCCCGCACATCGTCGATCACATTGTAGATGATCGAGTAGTAGCGGATGTCGACCTTGTCGCGCCGGGCCATGTCGCGGGCCTGGGGATTGGCGCGCACGTTGAAGCCGATGATGATGGCACCCGAAGCGCGGGCCAGCGTCACATCCGATTCGTTTATGCCGCCGACCGCCGCATGCAGGATGCGCGCGCCGACCTCGTCGGTTCGCATCTTCTGTAGCGAGGAGACGATCGCCTCCAGCGAACCCTGGACGTCGGTCTTGATGACGACCGACAGCTCCTTCGATTCGCCGGCCGCGATGCGGCTGAACTGCTGCTCCAGCGTGCCGCGGCCCGGACCCGATTGCTGGGCCCGCAGCAGGCTGCTGCGATACTCGCTCAGCTGGCGCGCCCGCGCCTCGTTCTCGACCACGGCGAAATTATCGCCGGCCAACGGGGCGTCCTGCAGGCCCAGAATCTCTACCGGGCTCGAGGGACCCGCCCACTCCCCCTGCTGGCCGTGATCGTCGATCAGGGCGCGCACGCGGCCCCAGGCGGCGCCGGCGACGAAGATGTCCCCGATCCGGATCGTGCCGCGCTGGACGAGCAGGGTCGCGACCACGCCGCGGCCGCGGTCGAGCTTGGCCTCGATGACCGTGCCGCTGCCGGGACGGTCGGGATTGGCCTTGAGGTCCAGAATTTCGGCCTGCAGCAGCAGGGCTTCCTCGAGGCGTTCGAGGCCCTGGCGCGTCTTGGCCGAAACCTCGACATCGAGCACTTCACCGCCGAGCTTTTCGACCACCAGCCCATGTTGGAGCAGATCCTGGCGGACCCTGTCCGGATTGGCGCCGGGCTTGTCCATCTTGTTGATGGCGACGATGATCGGCACCTTCGCCTCGCGGGCGTGATTGATGGCCTCGATCGTCTGCGCCATGATCCCGTCGTCGGCGGCGACCACCAGCACGACGATATCGGTCACATTGGCGCCGCGAGCGCGCATCTCGGAGAAGGCGGCGTGGCCCGGGGTGTCGATGAAGGTGATCTTCTGGCCATTGGGCCGCGTCACCTGATAGGCGCCGATATGCTGGGTGATCCCGCCCGCCTCGTGCACCGCGACATCGGTCTGCCGGATCGCATCGAGAAGCGAGGTCTTGCCGTGATCGACATGGCCCATGATGGTGACCACCGGGGGCCGCGGCAGCAGGCTCGCGGGATCGTCGTCCAAGCCTTCCAGGCCCAGCTCGATGTCCGCTTCGCTGACGCGCTTCAGGCGATGGCCGAATTCCGTGACGATCAGCTCGGCCGTATCCTGGTCGAGCCGCTCGTTGATCGTCGCCATGATCCCCATTTTCATCAGGGATTTGATGACATCGGTGCTGCGCTCGGCCATGCGGGCGGCGAGATCCTGCACCGTGATGCTCTCGGGGATGATGACGTCTCGGATCACGCGCTGATTCTCGGTTTGCAGCAGATGGGCCCGTCTTTCCTTCTCCCGCGCCCGCTTGACGGCGGCCAGCGAGCGCATCCGCTCCCCGGCGTTCTCATCGAGCGCCTGGACGATGGAGATCTTGCCGGCCCGCCGGCGCGGCTCGTCGCGGCGCGGCGCCAGCGGCTTGGCCGGCGGCCGGACGCTGCTGCGCTTGACCTTGTTCGACGCCTCTTCCTCTTCCTCGGGCTCGGCCACCGGGCCGCGCGCGGTGCGCACGACATTGGGCTCGATGCGCTTGACCGCGGGCTCGCCCTTCGGCTTCGCCACCACCACCGGCTCTTCCGTCACCAGGGGGGCTGCCGCTGGCTCCGGCACCGGCGGATAGACCTCGCCCCGGGCCGCGGCGGCCTGGCGGCGGGCTTCTTCCTCGGCGGCCTTGGCGGCCTCCTCCTCGGCCCGCAGGCGCGCCTCCTCGGCCTCCTGCTGGCGGCGAATCTCGTCGTCGCGCCGGGCCTCTTCCAGTGCCTTCAGCCGCGTCGCGCGCTCGCCGGCAGTCAGGTTGGAGAGATGGGCGCGATCATCGGCCGAGAGCTCGATGCCGAGCGCAAGCTCCTTCTCCGCGACCTCGGTCATCTTGCCGCCCGCGCCGGGGGCATAGGTGCGCTTGCGCTTGACCTCGACCGCCACGGTCTTGGACCGGCCATGGGGGAAGGTCTGCTTCACCTGACCGGCGTCGATCGTCTTCCTCAACTCCAGCTTGCCGCGGGAGAGGGTCAGCGGTTTCTTGGCTTCAGCCTCGTTGCTCGTCGTCATTACGCCTCATATCTCCGTTGGCGACGAATCCGCCGCCTGCATGCCTTGCAGTCGATCCAAATCACGCCGCAGCTGCTGGGCGATCCCGCCCTCGGCAACCACGGCATGCACAACCCTCTCCCGACCCAGCGCCAGCGACAGCTCCTCGCTGTCGAAGAGCGCCACCGGCAGCCGGTCGCCCAACAGGGCCGCCAGCTTCTGGCGGCCGTCGGGCGCCCCATCGCGGGCGGCCAGCAGCAGCCCGGCCCGGCCGGCCTTCAAATCCTCACGCACCTTCTCGAAGCCGGTGCGAAGCTGCCCCGCGCGGCGCGCCAAGCCCAGAAGCGCCAGGCATCGCGCGCGTAACAGCTGCTCGACCTCCCCCGCCAGATCGCTCGGCAGCACCACCCGCCGGCGCGCCGCCTTGGCAAAGAGCCCCTTGGCGGCAGCGGTGGCGACTATATCGCGCCGCGGCGTCAACCACAAACCGCGTCCGGGCATGCGCTCCGCCGGGTCGGTCAGCAGCCTGTCGTCCGGCCCGACCACGAAGCGCAACAGCTCGGACTTGGGCCGGATCTCCCGGGTGACCAGGCAGCGGCGCAGCGGCCCCGTGGCCTCCGCATCGCCATCCTCCTCGCCTAGGGCGTCCTCACCCAAGGCTTCGGGAGCCTCGGCCTCGGGACCTTGGGCCTTTTGCTCCCGCCCAGGGGTCTCACCGGAGACCTTGTCGCCCCCTGGGTCGCCCCCCGGGTCGCCCTCGGACCCCGTGCTCCGCTTCGCCACGATCATCCCATGCCCTCGTGCCGCCCATTCCGGGCCGGCGCTCAGGCCGGCTTCTGCTCCCCGGCTTCCTTGTCCGAATCCTGGAACCAATGCGCGCGCGCAGCCATGATCATGGCATTGGCCTCGGCCTCGCCCAGGGTGAAATTGCGCAGGATGCCGTCGCCCCGGTTGACCAACTCGTCACCCGACAGGTCCGCCAGATCGTCCAGGGTCTTGACCCCCGCCTCGCCCAGCGTGACCAGCATGGCCGGCGTCAGCCCTTCGATAGCGGCGACCTCGTCGCTGACGCCGAGCTCCCGGCGCTTGACGTTCAGCCGCTCGTCCTGGGCCTGGAGGAAGGCACGCGCCCGCTCACGCAGCTCGTTGGCGACTTCCTCGTCGAAGCCTTCGATCCCGGCGAGGTCCTCGAGCGGCACGAGCGCCACGTCCTCGACCTTGGTGAATCCTTCGGTCACCAGGAGATGGGCGATGACGTCGTCGACGTCGAGCGCCTCGGTGAAGAGCTGCGAGCGGGTCCGGAACTCCTCGGAGCGGCGCTCGGATTCCTGGGCCTCGGTCAGGATGTCGATATCCCAGCCGGTGAGCTGGGAGGCCAGGCGCACATTCTGCCCGCGCCGGCCGATGGCGAGGCTCAGCTGATCGTCGGGCACCACCACGTCGATGCGATGGGCATCCTCGTCCAGCACGACCTTGGCCACTTCGGCCGGGGCCAGCGCGTTGACGACGAAGGTCGCCGGATCGGCCGACCAGGGAATGATGTCGATTTTCTCGCCCTGGAGCTCGCCCACCACGGCCTGGACGCGGCTGCCGCGCATGCCGACGCAGGCACCGACCGGATCGATCGAGCTGTCGTTGGAGATGACGGCGATCTTGGCCCGGCTGCCGGGATCGCGGGCCACGGCCCGGATCTCGATGATGCCGTCATAGATCTCCGGCACTTCCTGGGCGAAGAGCTTGCCCATGAATTCGTTGCGGGTGCGCGACAGGAAGATCTGCGGGCCGCGCTGCTCCTCGCGCACGTCGTAGATCAGCGCGCGCACGCGATCGCCGGCGCGGAAGGTCTCGCGCGGCAAGAGCTCGTCGCGGCGCAGGATGCCCTCGCCACGGCCCAGATCGACGGTGACATTGCCGAACTCGACCCGCTTCACCAGGCCGTTGACGATATCGGCCTTGCGGTCCTTGAACTCCTCGAACTGGCGCCGGCGCTCGGCCTCGCGCACTTTCTGCACGATGACCTGCTTGGCGGTCTGGGCGGCGATGCGGCCGAAATCGATGGGCGGCAGCTCCTCGATCAGGAATTCACCGAGCTGCAGCCCTGGTTTGCGCGCGGTGGCGTCGGCCGGCGAGATCTGGGTGAACTCGTTCTCGATCGGATCGGCAACCTGGCGGAAGCGGGCGAGCCTTATCTCGCCGCTCTTGCGGTCGATGGCGGCACGGATGTCGTGCTCATGGCCGTATTTGGCGCGGCCGGCCTTCTGGATGGCCTGCTCCATCGCCTCCAGCACCTCATCGCGCTCGATGCTCTTCTCCCGCGCCACGGCATCGGCGACCTGCAGTAGCTCATGGCGGGTGACAGTCAGATTGGTATCCATTCTCGTCCTCGGTCAGTTCTTCTTGGCATCGGCCGCAGCCGCGGCAATCAGTTCATCGGTCAGCATCAGCTTGGCTTTGCTGATCACCTCGAGGGGCAGGCGGAACTCGCCGGCCGGCTCGACAACGCGTACGCATCCATTCTCGAAGCCGGCGAGCTTGCCGCGGTAGCGACGGCGGCCCTCGACCGGCTGGCTCAGCTCGAAGCGCGCCTCGAAGCCTGCGAAGCGCTCGTAATCGGCCGGCCGCAGCAGCGGCCGGTCGATGCCCGGCGAGCTGACCTCCAGCTCATAGGCCCCCGGCAGGGGATCCTCGACATCGAGCAGAGCCGACAGCACGCGGCTGATCTCGGCGCAATCCTCGACCGCCATTGCCCGGCGGTCGATCCGCTCCGCCATGATCTGAAGCGTCGGACGAAAATCGCCGCCGCTGAAGTGGACACGGACCAGCTCATAGCCCATGCCCTTCAGAGTCGGCTCAACCAGCCGCGCGATCTCCGCCGTCTTCTCCAAAGCCGCCTTTCAACCGAAAACAGGGGACCAACAAAAAAGGCGGGCCCTTGGCCCACCATTTTTTATTTTTGGTCTCGCTGATCCACTCGAGACTATTAGATTAGCGCGGAATATAGGGATTTTCATCGCTGCCGCAAGTGCAAATTGCGGCGGCGCCAGGGGGTGGGATGAAAGCCTTTTCCGCTTTCCTACCCCCCGCTCCGGCCGTCAGGGCCGACTCAAGTCCGCTGTTCGGCCCTTCGGCCGACTAAGTTCGCTGCTCGGCCCTTCGGGCCCACTAAGTTCGGTGCTCGGCCCTTCGGGCCTCGATGGCGTCCCAGATCCGCCGCTCGAGGCGGACGCCGTCGAAGCGGTTGATCTCCTGAAGCCCCGTGGGCGAGGTGACATTGATTTCGGTCATATAATCCCCGATCACGTCGATGCCGACGAAGAGGAGGCCCTTCTGCTTGAGCGCCGGGCCGATGGCCGTGCAGATGTCGCGCTCCCGGGTCGTCAGCTTGGCCGGCACCGGCCGCCCCCCGGCATGCATGTTGGAGCGCGCCTCACCCTTGGGCGGGATGCGGTTGATGGCGCCCACCGCCTCGCCGTCGATCAGGATGATCCGCTTGTCGCCCTGGCGCACCTCCGGGAGATAGCGCTGGACGATGATCGGCTCCCGGTAGAGCTGGGTGAAAAGCTCGATGAGCGCGTTCAGATTCTCGTCGCCGGGGGCGATATGGAAGACGCCGGCGCCGCCATTGCCGAACAGCGGCTTGACGATGATGTCCTTATGCTCGTCGCGAAATGAGCGGATCTGCTGCGGGTCCGAGGCGATCAGGGTCGGCGGCATCAGTTCGTGGAAATGGGTGACGTAGAGCTTCTCCGGGGCGTTGCGCACATTGACCGGATCATTGACCACCAGGGTGGTCGGCTGGACATGCTCCAGCAGATGGGTGGCGGTGATATAAGCCATGTCGAAGGGCGGATCCTGGCGCATCAGGATCACGTCGAGGGCCGCCAGATCGAGCACCTCGGGCGCTCCCAGCTTGAAATGATTGCCGAGCTCGCGCTTCAGCTGCAGCGCGCGCGCCGTGGCGAAGACGCGCCCGTCGCGCAGGAACAGATCGCGCGGCAGATAGTGGAACAGGCTGTGGCCGCGCTCGAGGGCCTCCAGCCCCAGGACAAAGCTCGAATCCGCATCGATATTGATGCTCTGGATGGGATCCATCTGGATGGCGACGGCGAGGCTCATGGGGCGATCCTGCAATTCTCATGCTTCGACAGGCTCGACATGAGATCCCCCTTCCGAGCCCGCCGAGGAAGGAGGTCATAGCGGTTCAGTTCAGCTTGCTCCGCAGCTCTCTGAGACGTATCTCGGCCTGCTGTCCGAGGCTATCGCCGATGGCAAGCCCGGAGCAACGCTCCAGCGCCTCCATGGCGGCCCGCAGCTTGCCGAGATGGGCATAATGCCCGCCGGCCTCGAACCAAAGCAACGGCTCGCTGGGCGCGATCAGCAGCATGCGCTCGAGGATGGCGACCGCGCCCTCCACCTCGCCCGCCTGCAACAGGCGCATCTTGATGTTGTTCTCCAGACGCAGAAGGATGTCGCGGTTGCCCACCGCGGCCAGATGCTCCGGTCTGAGCTCGGCCTCGGGCCCGGCACCGTGCTTCAGCAGCTGGCGCAGCTCCGGGGCATCGCGCAGCTCGCCGCCGGCAAAGGGGTCGACCACGCCCCGCCCGTCGGCGGCGGCCAGCCGGATCATGAAATGGCCGGGGAAATTGAGCCCTTCCGCCGGCCAGCCGCAGCGGCGCGCCGCGTCGAGATAGAGGATCGCCAGCGCGACGGGCAGACCGCGCCGGCGCTCGATCACGCTGATCAGATTGGCGTTCTCCAGATCGTCGTAGTTCTGGTCATCGCCGCGAAAGCCATGGCGCTCGGCCAGAACCTCATGGAGGGCCCGGACGCGGGCGAGCAGGCTCTGATCGCCTTTGCCGGCCGAGGTTTCGGCGAGCTCGGCGGCCATCAGGGCCAGATGCTCCCGGCACGCATCGAGCGGCGGATCGGGATGATCGAGGCTCGCCAGCAGCAGCGCCGCCTCGGCCAGATCGATCTCGCCGTCGCCGCCCTGGCCGAATTCCGTCAGCCGGGCGAGGCTGGCGGCGCGCTGCTCCGCCACGCGGCCGTTCACGGCGGGGCCGCCGCGGGCTGGGCGGCGGTCAGGCTGCCGGAATTTGGCGCGGGTGTTGCGGGCTGGGGCTTGACCGGCTTGGCCGCGTCCTTGATGCGGACATAGCTCACGACCTGACGGACATAGGGAATGTCGCGGGCATGGTCGATCGCGCGTTGTAGCTCCGCCTTATTCTGGGCCACACCCATCAGATAGATCGTCCCGCCGACGCAGTCGACATTGTAGTTCACCGCCCGCACCTTGGAATCGACCAGCAGCACGGCATGCAGCTCCTGGGCCAGCCAGATGTCATGCATGTAGTCGCCGACATCTTCAGGCTCAGCCACCTGGATCTCGTTGATGATCTGGGTGACGCCATCGACCTGCCAGGCCAGGCGTACCGCCTCGACGCGCTGGGCACGGTTGGACACCCGGCCCGCCAGCAGGACGCGGCCCTCATGCACTTCGACATCGACCTTGGTGAGCATGCCGGCATCGGTCCCCAGGAACTTGGAATCGATGTCCAGCATGATGCGGTTGTCATCGACGGCCCCGCCGAGGCCGCGCTCCTCGAGGGCGGTGCTGGCCACGGTAGCCCCGGCCCCGATCGCCATGCCCCAGGGCGAGCAGCCGGCCAAGAGCGGCGCAACGAGAAGGAGAAGCGATGCCAGCCGGCCCAAGCCGAGACCTCGAATCCAACCGACATATGGGGGTCGGTCCGGGATCATACCACAAGAGCTATGGATTAGTGGTCAGGGCGCCAGGCATCCCGAATATGGCGGGGCCACCGCCAGGGGGTCACCAGCATGACGTCGAAGCGGCAGCGGCAGGACTGAAGCTCCGGCCGGAGGGCAAGATATCCCGCCGCGGCCCGGGCGATCCGCCGGCGCTGGCGCGCGAGGAGCGATTCGGCTGCCGCGGTGACATCCGCCCGCGCCTTGACCTCGATGAAGGCCACGATGGACCCGCGCCGCGCGATGATGTCGATCTCGCCCGGGGCCGTGCGGTGATCGCGGGCAAGAATGCGATAGCCCGCCAGGCGGAGCGCCAGCAGCGCCAGGCTTTCCGCCTTCCGGCCGCGGCGCCAGGCCCGCTGGCGCTCAAGCTTCATCTATCCCTCCCTTCCTCCTCCCCGGGGGTGGTCCACCTTGGGGCGGCTGGGCCGAAAGCTGGAGGGCCCGGGCATAGACCTGGCGGCGCGGCAGGCTCAGGGCCACGGCGACCGAATCCACCGCATCGCGCAGGCTGAGGCGCTGCAAGGCTTCGGCCAGGGCCTCGTCGATCGCCTCGCCGGCCGGTGCGGCCCCCGCCTCGGGAGGGCCGACCACGATGCTGATCTCGCCCGGCGGGGGTCCGGCCGCCGCGTAATGGGCCGCGAGCTCATCGAGCGGGGCGCGGCGTACCTCCTCGAACAGCTTGGTCAGTTCCCTGGCCACGGCGGCCGGCCGCGGCCCCAGCACCGCGGCCATATCCGCCAATGCTGCCGGCAATCGCGAGGCCCCTTCGAAGAAGATCAGGCTGCCCGGGATGGCAGCGAGCTCCCCCAGCTCGCGCCGGCGCTGCGCCGTCTTGGGTGGCAGGAAGCCGGCGAAGAAGAAGCGGTCCGTCGGCAGGCCGGAGAGCACCAGGGCCGTCAGGGCCGCGGAGGGACCGGGAAGGGCTGTCACCGGCAGCCCCTCGGCCAAAGCGGCGCGCACGAGCTTGAAGCCGGGATCGGAGATCAAGGGCTGGCCGGCATCGGAGATGAGGGCCAGGCTCTCGCCCCGGCGAAGCCGCTCCAGGATCAGGGGCCGCATGCGCTCGGCATTATGCTCGTGATAGGCCAGCAGCGGCCGGCGGATGCCATGGCGGGCGAGCAGCTTGGGGCTGACCCGCGTATCCTCGCAGAGGATGGCATCCGCCGATTTCAGCGCCTCGATTGCGCGCAAGGTGATGTCCGCGGCATTGCCGATGGGGGTGGCGACGATGGCGAGGCCCTGGATGCGCGATTGCCCGGCGCCATCGCTCTCGCTAGGCTCGGCGCTCATGCTTGGACGGCTTTTGAGGGGCGGACGCGCCATGGCTCTACCATCGGATGGAACGGGACGCTCCGGCCTGGCGCGCGCGGCCGCGCTGGCCCTCGGTCTGATGCTGGCCGGCTGCGGCGGCGCGGTCCACCACAAAGTAGCCGCGACTCCCCAGACCGGAGCCTCGACCACGCCCCCGGCGATGACACCTGTGCCGCTGCCGGCCGCGCCGGCGGCAACCCCAAAGATCCCCGGCGCCACGGCCACCATCGGCCTGTTGCTGCCGCTGTCGGGCTCGAATGCGGCTTTGGGCAAGGCCCTGGGCCAGGCCGGACAGATGGCCCTCTTCGAGACCGGCGACGATACGACGGCGCTGGTGATGCGCGACAGCGAGACGGTGGGCGGGCCCGTCGGCGGCGCCCAGGCGGCGATGGCCGAGGGCGCCACGGTGCTGCTGGGCCCCGTCTTCGCCGCCCATGCCAAGCAGGTCGGCCCGGTGGCCAGCGCCGCCCATGTGCCGGTCGTCTCCTTCACCACCGACAGAAGCGTCGCCGCGCCGGGCGTCTATGTCATGGGGATCCTGCCGAGCTTGCAGGTGGAGCGCGTGGTGCAATACGCCGCCAGTCAGGGCGCCAAGCGCTTCGCCGCCTTGGTGCCGAGCACGCCCTATGGGCAGGCCATCGCCCAGGCCTTGAACGAGGCGGCGACGAAATCCGGCGGCAGCGTGGCCGCGATCGAATATTACGAGCCCACCGCCATCGATTATTCCGACGTGGTGCAGCGGCTCGCAAGCGAAAGCCCCTTCGATGCGCTGCTGATTCCCGAGGGTGGCACCCGGCTGCATGCCATCGCGCCCCTCCTCTCCGTCTACAAGATCGACACCACCAAGGTGAAGATCCTCGGCAGCGCGCTCTGGACCGATCCGACCCTGGCCACCGAGCCGACCCTGACCGGTGCCTGGTTCGCCGCCCCGCCGGCCGGCGCCTGGACCGCCTTCGCCCAGCGCTATCGCGCCAGCTTCGGCACCGATCCACCGCGCCTGGCGAGCCTCGCCTATGACGCGGTCAACATGGCGACCGTGCTCGCCAAGGCCAATGCGCTGAACGACGTCGGCATCACCCGGCCGGAGGGTTTCCCCGGCATCGACGGAACTTTCCGCTTCCGCGCCGACGGCCAAGTCGAGCGCAACCTCGACATCATCGAGGTCCAGCCCACGGGCTTCGTCGTCAAGGACCCGGCGCCCACGACCTTCCCGCCGCCGCAGGGGTAGTCGCCGCCGTCATCCTTGCCGGTGGGTGCCCGCCCTGCGGCAAGCGACACGAGCCGGCCGGTAGACTCCGTGGCATGAGAAGTACAGTTTGCGTCAAAAGACGTATTAGAAGCCGTCTGCGCGCCGCTTTCTGTTACGGGCTACAAGCGAATCCCCGGGGAAGCATATAACTGAATAAATGTCGCTTCTTGGTCGTTGAGAATAAGAGGCCACCTCGGTGGATCTCACAGCCCTCCCGGACATGAAGCTTTCTATTTGACTTTGCCTCCCCATCGGATCTCGGACTTTTATTTGCCACCGCGCCACCAGCCGGCGGAGGGATACGGCTTCGTCGTCGAGTGTTGGTTTATTCAGGAAGCACTCGACATGATGCTCGGAGGAGAAGATGTCTCAAGAATCGAAGAGGATTTTGGCCAGAACAGTGCCGGCGATGCTGGTTGCAGCTTTGCTGGCGGCCCCAGTGGGCTTCTCCTTCGACCGCGGCCTCTCGCTCAACCAGGCCATTGCTGGCCAGGGCCATGACAAAGGCGGCCATGACAAAGGTGGCGGCAACGGCAACGGCAATGGCAACGGCGGCAATGGCCAAGGCAACGGCAATGGCCAAGGCAACGGCAATAGCAATGGCGGTAACGGCAATGGTGCCAGCGGCAGCGGTCAAGGCTCCGGTGGAAACGGCCAAAGCGCCACCGGCAACAGCCACGGCAGCGTCTCGGCCAACGGCAATCATCAGGCC
>DATHQQ010000740.1:0-3388 GCA_035482595.1 Verrucomicrobiia bacterium | reverse complement strand
AGCGTTCCTCCAAGCTGAAGTGCCGATATGATCTTTGCATTGCAACACCCCCTGAAGAAGGTGTTGCACTTCGTTTGTGAAGTCAGCGAATGCAGGACTTCAAGCGTGATCTGTGGCTCGGCGCCCCTTCCTTCCCCCTCCCCCTACGGGCCGTCAGGCCCGCACATTGACGGGGGAGGGCCGGGGTGGGGGTGGCCGAAGACTCAACATATCAATCGACCTGTGCGGACTCTTGCTGATCCGCGTCCGCGGATCCGACCCCCCTCCCTACCCTCCCCCGCAAGGGGGGAGGGAAGTGTGGGGCGTGCGCCGTCGCGAGCATGGCGAAGGGACGAGCAAGCCCTAGCCATAGCGCCCCATCTCTCTCCGCTGTCATTCCCGCGAAAGCGGGAATCCAGGGCCATAGATCTCGCTTGCTGCCCTGGATTCCCGCTTTCGCGGGAATGACGAACAGAGGGATCGCGCTTGGACTCCCTCGACGCCCTGCGATCTTCCGGCAAGCCTGGCATCGCCGCGGCGCTGGCGACGCTGGAGCGCGAGGCCGAGGCGCCGGCGACGCTGCGTCTCCTCGACGCCGCCTATGGCGCGCCCATCGCTCATGTCATCGGCCTGACCGGCCCGCCCGGTGTCGGCAAATCGACCCTCGCCGGCGCCCTCATCCGCTGCTATCGCGCCGCCGGCAGCCGCATTGCCGTCATCGCCGTCGATCCCTCCTCGCGCCGCTCCGGCGGGGCGCTGTTGGGTGATCGCACGCGCCTCCAGCATGACCCGGAGGATCCGGGCGTCTTCGTGCGCTCCATGGCGGCGCGCGACCGGCTGGGCGGGCTGGCGGAGCTCAGCATCGCCGCCATGGTCCTGCTGCGCGCGCTCTACGATGTGGTGATCCTCGAGACCGTGGGCGTCGGCCAGTCGGAGACCGATGTGGCCGACAGCGCCGACACGGTGGTCTTCTGCGTTCAGCCCGGCTCGGGCGACAGCCTGCAATTCATGAAAGCGGGAATCGTCGAGATCCCGCATCTGGTCGCCGTTACCAAGGCCGATATGGGGGCGGCCGCCAAGCGCGCGCGGGCCGATGTGGAAGGCGCGCTCGGCCTCGCCGAGGCCGGGGACTGGCCGGTGGAAGTGCTGAGCCTGACCGCGCTGCGGGGCGAGGGGATAGAGCCCCTCATCGCCGCGCTGGATCGGCGCTGGGCCTGGCTCGCCGCCGCCGGCCGGCTGCAGCGACAGCGCCAGACCCAGGCCCGGCGATGGGTGGTCGAGGCCATCCGCCAGCGCTACGGCCGCGAGGGGCTGATGCGCGCGGGCGAGATCGCCCTTCGGGGCGAATCGCCCTTTGCCCGGCTGAGCGACATCGCCCGAAGGCTGAAGCTCACGGGCGCGGGTGGTAGCGCGCCATGATCTCCTTCAACCGGTCCAACGGCAAAGCCTGGGCCCTGCGGCCCTTGTAGCCTGTCATGGTCTCGGCGGCGGTCAGCGCGTTGAGGATCGCTTCCTCGGTGGCTTCGGCGGCGGCGCGGAAGAGGGGCGTCATCCGGTCGGCCGCCAGCATGCGCACATCGGCATGGGGCGCGCTTTGCTTCACGCGATTGCCGGTCGAGAAGGCGAGGAAGATATCGCCGCTGGAATTGGCCCCGATGCCCCCGGCCCAGGCGAGGCCCGTGGTCGCGCGGCGCGCCAGGCGCTGGCATTGGATCGGCAGGAGCGGGGCGTCGGTGGCGAGCACGACGATGATCGAGCTGCTCGCCGCCGCTTCCGCGCGAGCGCTCGGCACTTGGCCATAGGGAATCTCGCGGCCCACCGGCACGCCATCCACCCGCAGCAGATCGCGGCTGCCGTAGTTGGCCTGCACCAGAGCGCCCACGGTGAAATGCTCGCCGGCGGAATCGACCACCCGGCTCGAGGTGCCGATCCCGCCCTTGAACTCGTGGCAGATCATGCCCGTGCCGCCGCCGACATTGCCCTCGGCCACCGCGCCGCCGCGAGCGGAGTCGAGCGCGGCATGGGCCATGGCCTCGGTGACCGGAAAGGTCTCGGCATTGGAGAGCCAGCCGTCGTGGGTCTCCGCCACCACCGGCAGGTGCCAGGGCGTCTCGATACCGAGCTTGACGGCATAGCTGCAGATGGCATCGCGCACGGTGCCGACGCAATGGGTGCAGGTGATGCCGATGGGGCCGGTGAGGAGGCCCTGCTCGGCGAGCCAGATGGTGCCGGTCATCTCGCCGTTGCCGTTGAAGCTGTGGAAGCCGGCGAAGCGGTAGTCGTTCCAGACGTCGCGGCCGCCGGGCCAGATCATGGTGACCCCGCTGCGGACCACCGCCGGCTCGTCGCGGATCAAGGTGGAATGGCCGACTTCCACCCCGGCGATATCGGTGATGGCATTGAGCGGCCCCGTCGGCAGCGTGCCGACGGTGATGCCGAGATCGCGAAGTCGCGCGCGGCCCATGAGCAGTCTCCCCCCGTTTCGTCGATGGAATCTATTCCTGGAATTTCACCCAGTCCGGCTTGCGGGGCGTGAGCGTCGCCCCCTCGGCGGTGAGGGGGCCCTTGCCGAGCGCCTCGAGGCGAACCAGGGCAAGCCCGAGATCCCCCGCCGCACTCCGCATCTCCCCCATCTCCTTGTCGTTCTGCAGCAAGGCCGTTCCCGGCGCCGGCGGTGCGCCCTCGATGGCGACGGGCAGCAGGCGCTTGCGCACCAGCCCGCGATAGCGCGTGCGGGCGATCAGCTCCTGGCCCATATAGCAGCCCTTGTCCCAGTCGATGGCATTCAGCTCGTCGAAGCCGTTCTCCAGCAGGATCGCCTTGTCGACCGGCAGATCGCGGCTGCCGTCGGGCACGCCGAGGGAAAGCCGCAGCCGGTCGTAGTCGACGGCGCTGCCGCTCTCCGCCGGCATCCTGTCGGGCGGCAGAATTGCGCGTGCGCCCAGTGCCGCTAGGCGGGGATCGACGAAGACCACGCCGCCGCTCTCCGCCCGGCTCCGCCCCGCCTCGGCGGGCAGGCCGAGGCCGCCGAGCGCATCGGCCCCGAAATGGAGGCCGACCGCCAGCCCGTTCTCCTCGGCCAGGGTCACCTTGGCCCGCAGCTTGTAGAGGCTGAGGCGGCGCAGGAGATCGGGCCGGCGCGAGGCTTCGCAATCGATCAGAAGCCGGTCGCCCTGGGCCGCGATGAAGATGTCGTGGAGGTATTTCCCCTGGGGCGTCAGGAAGGCGGCATAGATGGCGCGCCCCTCCGTCGCCTTCTCGACATCGTTGGAGACGATGCCCTGCAGGAAGCTGGTGCGGTCCGCCCCGGCGAGGGCGATCAGGGCTCGGTCACGGGCGAGAATGAACATGGGCGCATCCTTTCCGGCCTCTACACATGGCCCGCCCCGCGGCATTCGTCCAGGCCCGG
>DATHQQ010000739.1:0-2999 GCA_035482595.1 Verrucomicrobiia bacterium | reverse complement strand
GACCTCCGGCAGCTTCGACAGCCTTTCGGCTTCCTTCTGCGCCCCGGCCAGCGAGGGCGCCAACACCTCGATCGTATAGGGCGAGGTGGAGCGGTCCTTCATCAGATCCAGGATCGTGGCGACCGATTCGGTCTTGGGACTGCGCAGATTGAGGGGGTTGAAATCGAAGCTGAGGCGCGGCAGCAAGGTCGCGAATGCCACCGCCAGAATCCCGGCGAGGGTCAGCACCAGCCGACGGCGCCGAATCAGGAAACGATCGAGCGGCGCCAGCCAGCGATAGCCGATCTCCCCGGCCTCGCCGCGGGGGCGCAGCAGGCTGAGCAGCGCCGGCAGCAAAGTGAGGCTGAGAACGAAGGCCACCAGCATGCCGGTGCCCGCGATCAGTCCCAGCTCGGACACGCCGGTATAGTCCGTCGGTAGGAAGGCATAGAAGCCGGCAGCGATGGAAGCCGTCGCCAGCGCGATAGACCCGCCGACCCCGGCCCCGGCGGCGACCAACGCCTCGCGTAGCTCGCCGCGGGAATGGCGCTCGGCACGATAGCGCACGCCGAACTGGATACCGAAATCGACCCCGAGGCCGATGAAGAGCACCGCAAAGGCCAGCGAAATCGGATTGTAGGGTCCCACGGCCAGAAGGCCGAAGGCCGCCGTGATGCCGAGCCCGACCACGAGGGTGAGGAGAATGGCGAAGATGATCCGGACGGATCTGAGGGCGAGCCAGAGCAGCAGCGCCACCCCGGCGACGGTCAGGATCGAATTGAGCAGGAAGCCTTGGGCGAGGGTGCCGAATTCCTCGTCGGAGAGCGGGACACTGCCGGTCAGCCGCACCCGGACGCCATGCTCCGAGGTCAGCCCGAGCTCGCGGGCGTCGGCGCGGATGGCATCCGAGGCCTTGGCGCCCGGCTGCAGCGAGTTGTAGTCGAGGGTTGGCTTCACCAGGATGAAGCGGCGCAATTCTCGCAAGGTCGGCTGCGCGCCTGTAAAGAGCGTGCGCCAGGCGAGGGGATGGAGCTTGCCGCGCAGCACGTCGGCGATCGTATCGGCGATGGCGACGATCGGCCGCTCGAAATCCCCGAGCTTGGCCTCGCCACGCTCTACCCCCTCCAAGAAGCGCGCGAAGACGTCCATCAGGCCGCGCAGGCTGGGATCGGCCGCCAAGGGCCCCAGCAGCGGCTGGGCCGCGATGAGCTGATCGGTCAGATGCTTGACATCGGCGGTCGGCAGGAACAGCAGGCCGTTGTGCTGGAAGAATACGCCGCCGTCCGGCCGATAGACGACGGGGAACAGCTCCGGATGCTGCTCCAGCCGCGCCGTCAGCGCCGTGGTCGCCTGCTCGGCAAGCTCCGGGGTGAGGGCGTCGATGACGACGGCGATCTGGTCGGCCTTCAGAGGGAAGGCCTGATCGAAAGCCGTCTGATGCTGGCGCCAGGGAAGGTCCGGGGGGAAGAGCTTGACGGTGTCGGTGTCGATGGCGAAGTGATGCGTCGTATAGGCGAAGGCAGCCCCGGCGATTACCAGGAAGAGCAGCACGATCTTCCAGGCGTGGCGGCAGCAGACGTCAACGACATGGGCGAGGGCGACAGCCGTCATCGTGATGTTCGAGAGGTCCGAGGTGATGGATCCGAGATGATGCCCGGGAACGGGGACCGCGCATAATAGTGACAAATGAAATGGCTGGCGACAGCCTCCTCCTGCAAGTCTCCGGTGACTCGTCGTCGCTGCCCTGAACGGGCAAAACGACCAATACACCGGGCATTTCAGACATTTGTCCAGAGTATCCCCAAGTGCAGTAAGGGCATAAGCGGCAACAAACGCCGCGTCGAAGAGACGGCGACAAATGAGGCCGAGGCAAGTAACATAAAAGCCACAGGGGTCGCCGAGCCAGCCGCAAGCTCTTGCAGTGCGGAATTGTCGACTTAAATCGGTAGATCACCGGTAATGACCCTCGCCGCTTCGGCGTTTGGGGAAGGCGGCGGGCGAACCCTGGGGCTTGCGCTAGGCGCGTATGTGGGACTTCGTCGGAACTGGATCGAGGTAGAGTTCATGCAGGTCATACTGGCCCAGCCCCGTGGCTTCTGTGCCGGCGTCGTTCGTGCCATCGACATCGTCGAGCGGGCCCTCACGCTCTATGGGCCCCCGGTTTATGTGCGCCATGAGATCGTCCACAACCGCCATGTCGTCGAGCGGCTGGAGCGGATGGGTGCCCGTTTTGTCGAGGAGCTGGCCGAAGTGCCGGCCGGGGCGCATACCATCTTCAGCGCCCATGGCGTCTCCAAGGCGGTCGAGGCGGATGCGGCCGAGCGCGGGCTCGCTGTCCTGGATGCGACCTGCCCCCTGGTGGCCAAGGTGCATATCGAGGGCAAGCGCTATGTGCGCCAGGGCCGCCAGCTGATCCTGATCGGCCATGCCGGCCATCCCGAGGTCGAGGGCACTCGCGGCCAGATCGACGGGCCCGTCTATCTGGTCCAGAACGTCGGCGACGTCGCGGCACTCGCCATCGCCGACGACACGCCGCTCGCCTTCGTCACCCAGACAACCCTCAGCGTCGACGATACCCGCGCCATCATCGGAGCACTTCGCCGGCGCTTCACCGATCTGGTCGGCCCGGACACCAAGGACATCTGCTACGCCACCCAGAACCGGCAGACGGCGGTGCGCGAGCTCAGCAAGCTCGCCGATGTGATCCTGGTGGTGGGCGCCAGCAACAGCTCCAATTCCAACCGGCTGCGCGAGATCGGCCTGGAGGAAGGGGTCCCCAGCTATCTGGTCGGCAGCGGGGCGGAGCTCGATCCCAGCTGGGTCGAAGGGGCGGAGGTGGTGGGCATCACCGCCGGCGCCTCGGCGCCCGAGGCGCTGGTCGAGGATCTGGTCGAGACGCTGCGGCGCAGTGCCCCGGTCGAGGTCAGCCTGCTGCCGGGCATCGTCGAGGACGTCAAGTTCCGCTTGCCAAGCGAGTTGCTCGACGCGTAGCTATTCCTGAGACATCGCTCGAAGCCGGC
>DATHQQ010000738.1:0-4444 GCA_035482595.1 Verrucomicrobiia bacterium | reverse complement strand
GGCCGCGATATAGGCATCGTCGAGGGCGGCGAATTCCTGGGCGACGGCGGATATCTCCGCCTGGACGGCGGCTTCCGCATTGATGCGGTCGCGCGCGATGCGGTTCTCCACCCCGCGCAGCACGCGGCTGCCCGAGAGCATGTGCAGATGCGCCTCGAGCAGGATGGCGATCTCCTCGGCCGCCGCGCCATGCAGCCCCGCGGCCTTGGCTTCGAGCTTGCGGATCTGCTTCTGCGCCGAGGCCACCGCCTTGGCGAAGCGGGCCTGCTCGGCTTCGACCTCACCCGCCTCGATCTCGAACTCCGGCACATGCACCGCGCCAAATTCGACCAGATGGGCCTCTCCGACGGCGATGCCGGAGGAGACGCCCACGCCTTCGAAGACCCGTTCCTTGCCGACCCGGCCGCGGCGCTCAGTCTTCATCGAATTTGCGTCCGATCAGGTCGAGGATCGCGGCCAGCGCGGCCTCGGCCTGGGGGCCGCTCGCCGTCACCTCGATATCATTGCCGATGCCGGCGGAGAGCATCATCAGCCCCATGATCGAGCGGCCGTTGGCCGTGAGATCGCCGCGCCTGACCTCGATATCCGCGTCGTACTGGCTGGCGAGCTTGACGAATTTCGCCGCGGCGCGGGCGTGCAGCCCGCGCTGATTGAGAATGGTGGCGACGCGGCTGAGGCTAGGCCGGGCGTCCACGAGGTCAGCCTCCGGCGTCGGCCAGCAGTTGCGAGGCGACGTTGATGTATTTGCGCCCGGCCTCCTGGGCCTGGGTCACGGCCACCGGCAGCTTGGAGGTGCTGCGCACGCTGGCGAGCTTGATGAGCATGGGAAGATTGACGCCGGCGATGACCTCGACATTGGCGCGGTCGAGGACGGAGATGGCGAGATTGGAGGGCGTGCCGCCGAACATGTCGGTGAGCAGGACGACCCCATCGCCCTCCTCCACCTTGGCCACACTGTCCAATATGTCGCGCCGGCGCTGCTCCATATCGTCATCGGCCCCGATGCAGACGGCAGCGATGCGCTGCTGCGGCCCCACGACATGCTCCAGGGCGGCGATGAACTCCGCCGCCAAGCGGCCGTGCGTGACAAGTACCATGCCGATCATATGAGCATCCCCAGCGGTTTCACCTTGAGCGATTCCAACGCGGCGGAATCGCTCGGCACGTAGCCATTACTCGGACAGGCTCCTAAGCATCGCCGGCACGCGCGGCGTCGCGATGGCGCAGATCGACCCGCCGGCCGTGCAGGGCAAGCCATTCCGCCAGCCGCTCGGCGACGAATACGGAGCGATGCCGCCCGCCGGTGCAGCCCACAGCCAAGGTCAGATAGCTCTTTCCCTCGCGCTCATAGCCCGGCAATAGCGGAAGCAGCAGATCCGTCAGATGCTCGAAGAAGGGCCGGAACGCGGGGTCGGCCTCGATATAGGCGCCGACCGCCGCATCGCGGCCCGTGAGCTGGCGCAGCTCGTCGCGGTAATGCGGATTGGCGAGGAAGCGGACGTCGAACACCAGATCGGCCTCCCGCGGCAGGCCGTTGCGATAGGAAAAGGACATGACGGAAATGGCCAAGCCGGGGCGGCGATCGAGGGCGAATTGCCCCTGCATCAGCCGCTTAAGATCGCCGATGGCAAGATCGGTGCTGTCGATCACCAGATCGGCGGCATCGGCCAGGTCCTCGAGCAGCAGCCTCTCCTGGCGGATGCCGTCGGCGATGGGCCGGTCGAGGGCCAGAGGATGGCGCCGCCGCGTCTCGGTGAAACGGCGCTGCAGCACCTCGTCGGAGCAGGTAAGGAAGACGAGGCGGACGCTCTGCCCCGGCTCGGCCTTCAGGCGCTGGATGCGCTCGAGGAGGGCCGCGGCGCTGAAGCCCCGGGTCCGGCTGTCGATGCCGAGCGCCACCGGGCGGTCGAAGCTTGCAGGGGCGTTGAGCAAGGCCAGTGGGAGATTGTCCACCGCCTCATAGCCCAGATCCTCCAATGCCCGGAGCGCCGTGCTATGGCCAGCGCCCGACAGCCCCGTCACCAGTATGACGGGGAGTGGCATTCCGCCCTGCCCGATTCCGCTCAAGGATTCCGCTGCCGGGGCGGCCTTGGGCGCCGGCGCGGTTGTCGTTGCTTGGCTCATGGAGCGCGCATTATAGCCCCCGCCCCCACCTTGGCCAGTAGCCGCAATTTCGCGGCCGCCGAGGCTTGGAATGGATCGAGAACGATCAAAGGAAGGCCGAGGCCCAAATAAAGCGCCTCGCCCTCGGGGTGGGAACCTCCGGGGTGGGCGCCCCCGGGGTGGGAGTGCCTGGGAGGCAGGCCGGGCTCGAGATCGACCACCAGGACAAGGGGGGAGGCCCCGGCATAGGGCAAGGTGAGGAAGCCGAGGCCGCGCAGCTCGATCCGGCCGCGAAAGGCGGGATCCACCGCTGCCGGCAGATCGGCGATCAGCCGATCCCCCTCGCGCCGGATCTCGCAGAGATCATCGGCCACGAGCGCACCTCCACCGTCCACCAAGCGCAGGGCCAGATCCGACTTGCCGGCGCCGGGCTGGCCGCGCAACAGCACGCCCGCGCCCGAAATAGCGACGCAGCTGGCATGGATTTGGACGCGGGCCGGCTCGCCTTCGCTCATTCGTCAGCGGCCGCGCATTACTTCTGCCTCTCCCGTTCCGAAGCACGGGAGAGGGACGGGTTAGGCCAGCCCCGCGTGCTCATGCGGCGGGCAGGAGTAGCGTGAAGCGCGCGCCGCGGATGGTGCCGTCCGGATCGGTCAGGTTCTCGGCGAAGAGCCGCCCGCCATGGGCCTCGACGATCTGGCGGGAGATGCTGAGGCCGAGGCCCGAATGGGTCCCGAACTTCTCGCCCGCCGGGCGCTCGGTATAGAAGCGGTCGAAGATTGCATCCAGCTTGTCCGGCGGAATGCCGGGGCCCTGATCGGCGACGCTGAGGCGGATGCGCCGGCCTTCGCGCCGGGCGAAGAGGGTGATGCTGCCGCGCGGCGGGCTGAAGGACATGGCATTGGCCAGCAGATTGCGCAGCACCTGGACGAGGCGGCCCTCATTGGCGGCCACCATGAGGGCCCGCCCGCCCGGCGCATCGACGAGGAGGCGCGGGCTTTCGGGCTTGGCCGTCGCCTCGTCGATCTCGGCCAGGGTCCGGAGCATGCGGGCGACGTCCACCGGCTCCTTTTCCATCCGCGACATCTCGGCATCGACGCGGCTCGCATCGGAGATGTCGGTGATCAGCCGATCGAGGCGCTGCACATCATCGAGGATGATCGCCATCAGCCGGCGCTGACGGTCCGGATCCTCGATCCGCGCCACGGTCTCCACGGCGCTGCGCAGCGAAGAGAGCGGGTTCTTGATCTCATGGGCGACATCGGCGGCGAAATGCTCGATGGCATCCATGCGCTTCCACAGCGCCTCGGTCATCTCGCGCAGCGCGCCCGAGAGATCGCCGATCTCGTCGCCGCGCCGGGTGAAATCCGGGATCTCGGTCTGGCGACCCTGGCCACGGCGCACGCGATCGGCGGCCTCGGCCAGGCGATGCAAGGGCCGGGCGATGGTGCCCGCCAGATAGAGGGAGAGCAGCACGGTGATGGCGAAGGCGACGCCGAAGACCTTGAGGATGTTGAGGCGGACATCGCGCACCGCGACATCGATGGAATCGCCCCCCACCGAGAGCATCAGCGTGCCCAGGACCTGGCGGTAGCGCTGGACCGGCACGGCAACGCTCAGCATCAGATCGCCGCTGCGGTCGACGCGCAGCGCGCTCGCCGGCTCCCCGTCGAGGGCCTGGAGGGCCTCGGGATAATCCGCGGCGCGCTGCTGCGCCCGCTCCTGATAGAGGGGCAGCGGCTTGCCGCGCGGGATCAGGGAGACGACGCTGTCGTAGAGACGGGTCACCAGGGAGACCAGGAGGGTGTCGTTCTCCGGCGGCGGCAGCATCTCGATCTCGACCTGCCCGCCGGGGCCGATGAGGCGCGAGCTGTCTGCGATCAGCGTGCCGTCCTGATCGAAGAGGCGGGCCCGGGTCTTCGAGACGTCGACCAGCCGGCGGACCGTGCTCCGGGTGGTCTCCGGCAGTAGGCGCTCATCGCCTGCCGGGCCGGTCACCACCCCGCTCGCGGCCAGCGCGCCGGAGAAAAGCTCCGCCTCGGTCGCCATCAGATCGAGCTGCTGCTGCACCAGGCTGTTGCGGTACTGGTCGAGATAGAGGAGGCCCGCGACGGGGATCGCCAGCGCCAGCAGATTGAGGGTCAGGATCCGCCGGGTGAGGGAGGAGCGCCGGCGCCGCCGCGGCAAGGCCGGTGCTGCGGAGGCCGCCGTGGCCGGGGCCGCGGGCTCGTCGGGAAAGATGGTTTCCGCCGTTGTCGCCGGGGCGGCACCGGTCTCCGGCGCAGCCTGCCACGCGGCGCAGGCGGTCTGTTTGGCGCTGGCCGGAGCGGCGGCTTGTTTG
>DATHQQ010000737.1:0-3796 GCA_035482595.1 Verrucomicrobiia bacterium | reverse complement strand
AGACCACGGCCACGGCCGGGATGTTCTCGCGCACGCAGGTCAGGGTCTCCTGCAGGCTCATGCCCCAGGCGCCATCGCCGACATAGGCGACCGCCGGGCGGTCGGGGGCCGCCACCTTGGCGCCGATGGCCGTCGGATAGGCATAGCCGCAATTGCCGAAGCTCATGGCGGCGAAGAAGCTGCGCGGCGCCTCGAAGCGCAGGTAGCTGTTGGAGACCGAGCAGATATTGCCGATGTCGGTGGTGACCATGGCGTTCTTCGGCATGGCCTTCTCCAACTCGCGCAGCGCCCGGCGCGGCCCCACGGGAGAGCCTTCGGCCTGGCCCCACTGGTTGAGCTCGGCCTCCCAGGCATCCTTCTGCTTCTTCACCTCGGCCAGGCGCGCGTCCTTGTTGCCGCGAGAGAGGATGGCCTCGTTCATGGTCTCCAGCCGCCCCAGGATCGCCGCGGCCGCCGCCTTGGCGTCGCCGCAGACGCCGACGCTGATCTGCTTCACCAGCCCCAGCATGCGGTGATCGCTGTCGACCTGGATGATCTTGGCGTTCTTCGGCCAGTAGTCGATGCCATGCTGGGGCAGGGTCCCGAAGGGCCCGAGGCGCGTCCCCAGCGCCAGCACCACATCGGCCTCGGCGATGATCTTCATGGCGGCTTTGGAACCCTGATAGCCCAGCGGGCCGCACATCAGGGGATGGCTCGCCGGGAAGGCATCGTTGTGCAGATAGCTGGTGACCACCGGCGCCGAGAGATGCTCGGCGAGGCGGACCGCCTCGGCCTGGCCGTCGGACATGATGACGCCGCCACCGGCCACGATGACCGGGAACTTGGCGCCTGCCAGGGCCCTGGCCGCTTCCTCCAGGCTCTTCTCCCCGCCGGCGCCGCGCTCGACGCGGATCGGCTTGGGGATGGTGACGTCGACCTCGCCATAGAAGATGTCGCGCGGGATGTTGAGCTGGGTGGGCCCGCGCTCGGTCATGGCCAGGTCGAAGCAGCGGCTCGTCAGCTCGGCCATCCGGTCCTGCCGGGCGACATGGGCCTGGAACTTGGTGATCTTGGAGAAGATCGGCAGCTGCTCCGTCTCCTGGAAGCCGCCGAGGCCGATGCCGCTGCTCCCAGTCTCGGGCGTGATCACCACCACTGGCGAATGGGCCCAATACGCCGCGGCGACGGCGGTGACGAAATTGGTGATGCCGGGGCCGTTCTGGGCGATGCAGACGCCCTGGCGGTTGCTGACCCGGCTGTAGCCGTCGGCCATGTGCCCTGCGCCCTGTTCATGGGCGACGGAGATGAAGCGGATGCCCGCCGGCTCGAACAGATCCAGGGCATCCATATAGGCCGAGCCCACGATGCCGAAGATATGGGTCACCTTATGGGCGACGAGGGTCTCGACGAAGGCCTCGCTCGAGGTCATGCGGGTCATGGGCTTCCTCTGTGGTCTGGCGCTTGGCACGGACGGGTTCTCGTTGCCCTCTCGCCCCCCGAGGCAAAGGCAGAGCCGGGGCGGAGGTGAGGCGCGTCGCGGCGATGGGACCTGCTCTAACCGGCGCGCTTGCGGCGCGGTAGGGCCAGCCGGTCTTTTTCCGATGCGCCAGCGAGCTGCTGGGCGATCACCTCGGCCAGCAGCTTGATGCCCGGCTCGATGCGCTCGGCCGGGATGGAGGAGAATCCCAGGCGGAAGAAGTTCCGCGGGCCCGCCTCGGCGAGGAAATGGACGTCGCCGGGCTCGATCAGCACGCCGACGGCGGCGGCCGCCTTCTCCAGCACCCTGGCGTCCAGCGCCGGCGGGCCCTCGATCCAGAAGGCGGTGCCGCCGGTCGTGCGCCGGAAGCGGCAATGGGCCATATGGCGGGAGAGGGCATCCTGGAGCGCCGCCCAGCGCTGCTTCAGGCTCTGCCCCTCCCGGCGCAGGAGGGAATCGTAATGGCCGCGGGCCAGGAACAGGGCGGCCGTGCGCTGGTTGTTGGCGGGCGGGTGGCGCAGCATCAGCCGGCGCAGCGCCCTTGCCTCGGCGATCAGCTCCCGCGGCCCCACGAGATAGCCCATGCGCAGCCCCGGGGCGATGGTTTTGGAGAGGCTGCCCACGAAGATGACCCGGCCGCCCTGGTCCAGGGATTTCAGCGCCGGGGTCGGGCCGCCCAGATGGTTGATCTCCGCCTCGTAGTCATCCTCGATGAAGACGATGTCATCGCGCGCCGCCCGCTCGATCAGGGCCCGGCGCCGGGCGAGCGACATGGTGACCGTGGTCGGGAACTGATGGCTCGGCGTCACATGGACGTAGTTGCAATTCTCCAGGGCCTCGCTGTCCATCAGCCCCTGCTCGTCCACCGCCAGGCCGATGAGCCGGCTGGTCCGAAGCGCAAAGATATTGCGGGCATCGGCATAGCCCGGATCCTCGATGCCCACCATCGTGCGCTCGTCCACCAGCAAGGTGGCGAGGAGATAGATCGCATGCTGGGCGCCGACCGTGAGCAGGATCTCCTCCGGTGCCACGAAGACGCCCCGGCGCGGCAGCAGCAAGGTGCGGATCTGCTCGATGAACTGCGGATCGTCGTCGGTGAAGCGGTCGCTCGCCCATTCGCGCACGGCGGCGAGGCTGAGCGCCTGGCGCGAGCATTCCCGCCAATCGGCGATGGGAAAGAGAGCCGGGTCGATCTGGCCGTAGATGAAGGGGTATTTATAGCTCTGCCAGTCGCGCGGCTTGACGATGTTGCGCTGGGTCGAGGGCCGCTTCCGCAGCCGCAACAGCCAGTCGGGACGGCGCCCATCGAACCCTGCCGCCGGGGCGACCCCGGCGTCCGCCGGCGGGGCAAGGCGGGCCGCGTCGATCTCCCGGCTGACGAAATAGCCGCTGCGCTGCCGGGCGATGAGGAAGCCTTCCTCCACGAGATCCTGATAGGCAAGCGCCACGGTGTTGCGCGCGACCTCGAGGGTCTCTGCCAGCTTGCGGCAGGAGGGTAGCGGACTGCCGGCCGGCAGCTGGCCCTCGCGGATGGCGGCCACCAGCATCTGGCGCAGCTGGGTCTGCAGGGTGGCCCCCGCCTTGGGATCGAGGTGGAAGAGCTGTTCGCGCATCTCTGAATTAGCTATCTGATCCCCGTCCAGGGAGCAATGGTCGTGGCCGGGGATTGAACTCAACTGTCCCTATAGGGGGTGGTCCCGCACTGCCTAGGATGCGGACCGCTTGCCGCCACCCCGGGGGAACCCTCATGTCGACCGCCACTGGCAACAGCCTGGAAAACCACTGGCTGCCCTTCACCTCGAACCGCGACTTCAAGGCCGATCCGCGCCTCATGGTCAAGGCGGAGGGGGTCTATTACTGGAACCACAAGGGCGGCCGGCTGATCGACGGCTCCGCCGGGCTCTTCTGCAGCGCCGCCGGCCATGGCCGCAAGGAGATCGCCGAGGCGGTCTACAAATCGATGCTGGAGCTCGATTACACGCCCCATTTCCAGCTCGCCCATCCCGCCTCCTTCGAGCTCGCCCGCAAGGTCGCGGCGCTGATGCCGGGGGATCTCGACTATGTCTTCTTCTGCAACTCGGGTTCCGAATCCATCGACACTGCCATCAAGATCGCGCTCGCCTATCACCGTAGTCGCGGCGAGGGGCAGCGCCAGCGCTTCGTCAGCCGGGAGCGGGCCTATCACGGCGTCAATATCGGCGGCGTCTCCCTCTCCGGCATGGTGCGCAACCGGGAGACCTTCGGGGCGGTGATGC
The DNA here is from genome assembly GCA_035482595.1 of Verrucomicrobiia bacterium. Lineage (GTDB taxonomy): Bacteria > Pseudomonadota > Alphaproteobacteria > Dongiales > Dongiaceae > DASXQK01. Next base: position 85 of record DATHQQ010000737.1, on the reverse strand, counting down.
CGGGCGTGGCCCATATGCGCCATACCTGGCTGCCCGAGAACCGCTACACCATGGGCCAGCCCGAGACCGGGGCGGAGCTCGCCGA
>DATHQQ010000736.1:0-6463 GCA_035482595.1 Verrucomicrobiia bacterium | reverse complement strand
GGATGAGCGAATTCCGTTCGAGAGTGCGCGGTGGCTCGGCCCGATAGAATGCGGCTTTAAACCAAGTGGATCAATGAGTTGAAATGGGCGCTGTGGTCGACCCAGAGGTTTCTCGGCGGGCGCCGACGCCCCATCGGCGGCGGCCGAGGGAGCCGCGGCGGGCAGTTCGGCCACAGGGGCTGTCGGGACCGCGCGCCCTCAAGAAAGCGGCGCTCAGCTGCGGGCGGCTCGCATGAAGTTCCGGTAGAGCCGGCGGGCATCGCGGTTGAAGCCCGGCATCGCCTCAGCGGCGGCGGCCTGAAGCTTCGGCATGGCGCCGGCGCCGAGTGCCGCATCGAGCGCGCAGGCATAGGCCGGGATCACGGCCCAGTCTCCGACAGTCTGGGGCTGGATCTCGCAGTGATACTGCATGCCATAGGCATGGCGGCCGACCCGCATGGCCTGGACGGCGCAGAGCGGCGAGCGCGCCAGGACGATGGCGCCAGGCGGCGCTTCGGCCACCTCGGCCCCATGCCACTGCAAGGCCTTGAAGCGATCGGCGACGCCCTCGAACAGAGGGTCCATCCTGCCGGCGGCGGTCAGCTCGACGTCGAGGATGCCGACCTCCGCCTGGGGCGCCTTGCCGACCCGCCCGCCGAGGGCCGCACCCAGAAGCTGATGACCCAGGCAGACGCCGAGATAGGGCATGGCCCGCTGCTGCACCGCCTCGCGGATCGCCTGCTTCTCGGCAACGAGCCAGGGATGCTGGGCTTCCTGCCAGGCGTCCATCGGCCCGCCCATGACCCAGAGCTGGTCGTAGCCCTCCAGGGAGGGGATCGCCTCCCCGGCATCGAGCTCGACGGCATCCCAGGCGATCCCATCCTCGGCCAGGAAATCGCGAAAGATCGCGGGATGCTCCACATCGGCATGCTGGAAGACGAGAATGCGCATCTTCTTCCCCTGCTATTCGATGATCTCGATGACGTCGCCGCGCCGAACAACCCCCTCCATCAAGACCGCGGCATAGACCCCGGCCCTTCCCTCATGGGCGCGGGCGACCTTGCGGAGGATCTCGGGATTTGCTTCGCCCGTATCGGGATCGAGGGTGATCATCTTGCAGCGGCCATCGCGCTCGAGCACAGATATCACCAGCTGGGATCCGATCTTGAGGCTCTTGCCGACAAATGAATCCTCGGCAAACCCGGGGCCCGACTCCAGATCCATATAGATGTTTGCGCGGAAGCGCCGCTTGTCCAGAACGGCGCCGATCTCCGCGCCGAGCTGCTCGGCCGTCTGCAGCGAGAAAAGCGATACGGGGCGGCAATCGGTCAAGGCCCGCTCCGAGCACAGCAGCCTGAGCGCGGCACCCTCCACGCGCCGGGCCAGGGCGCGGAGCAGCGCCGGATCGTCGATAGCAAGTCGATCCCCGGACGGCGTCTCGACATCGACGGCGAGGTCGGTTGGATCGGCGACGGTGGGGGTAATGCCGCGCGCTTCGGCCAGATTGATCGGCAGCGCCGCCTTCTCGGGATGCCGGAAGCGCGGCCTGTAGGCCAGCATGCCCGATTCCTCCCGGGCCGTCAGATAGGGAAATCTGGCGGGCGCCCCGGCATTGCCGACCGCGAAGAGACGGTCGCCATAGACACCGGCATAGCCGACGAAGAGCTCTTCCCGCTCCTCCCCGGCCATGCTCTTGACCGGATAGCGCCACAGGCTCTCCACCTTGCCGACCACGCCCATGCGATGAAGCCCCTTCCCCGCCCGGCGGCACTATAGCCGCGCGGCCCCGCTGGAGCCTAGCGCCAGAGCGCCTTGGGATTGTTGAGCACCGCAGGCGGCAGCGCGCGGCAATAGCCGCCCCTGCCCCAGAGGAAGTGGCACATGGCCGAGGCCTGGGTCGAGGTCAGGCCGACGACGACGGCGCGGTAGGATTTGAAGCCCTTGTATTGCCGGGTGACGACGGCGGGCTTGCCCACCTTGAGCTCGGCCGGCAGCAGCTTCAGGCTGCGCTGGAGCAGGTTGTGCGTGGCCGCCACCTGCGGGAAGCCGCCGAAGGCGATGCCCCAGCCCGGCAGCCGTCCCGCGACCTCCCCGTTCGGCTGCAGCGACCAGCCAGGGGCGCAGGCCTCGGCGGAGAGCTGCTGCGGGGGCGGCGCCATATCGGCATCCTTCATCTGGTCGATGGTGAGCGGTGACGCGGCCCGCGCGCCCTCGGCGGCGAAGCCCTTGTCGAGCAGCATGCGCATGCCGCCGAAGCGCTGGTCGCTGGTGAGGCCGCCCAGAAGCACGCCGATCACCCGCTTGCCGTCGCGCTGCGCCGAGGCGACGAGGTTGTAGCCCGAGCCGCAGGTGAAGCCGGTCTTCAGCCCATCGGCACCGGGGTAGAGATAGAGGATGGCGTTGATGCTGGGCAGATTGCTGCCGAGGTAGGTCATGCCGTGGGCGGAAAAGTAGTGATAGTACTGGGGAAAGTCGTGCAGCAGCGCCAGGGCCAGCACGGCCATGTCATGGGCCGTCGTCGTCTGCTCCGGATCCGGCAGGCCTGTCGCATTGCGGAAATTGCTGCCGGTCATGCCCAGGCGCTTGCCCGTCGCCGTCATGCGGCCCGCGAAGCTCGTCTCATCCCCGCCGACGCGCTCGGCCAGCACCACCGCGGCGTCATTGGCCGAACGGGTGATGGTGGCGAGGATGGCGCTCTCGACGCTGATCTTCTCGCCCTTGGAGAGGCCGAGCTCGGACGGCGGCATCGCCGCGGCATAAGTCGAGGTGGTGAGGATGTCGGTCAGCTTGAGGCGGCCCGCTGCCACCTCCTCGAAGGTGAGATAGAGCGTCATCAGCTTGGTGAGGGAGGCCGGGCGCCAGAGGGCCGTCGGATCGCTCGAGGAGAGAACCTCGCCCGATGCCGCATCGACGACGATCGAGGCTTGCTGGGCCGCCAGGACCGGCGCGGGAGCGAGAAGGATCGCCGTCAGCCACAGGACGCCAGCCGAGGGAAGCGGCCGGCACAGATGCCTCACAAGCCTGGATCCCATCGTCAGGGGCGGCGCGAAAGCTTGCTCTGCCGCTCTCTGCCGACTTGCGCTATCGAACGCCAATTCCTCGTCCGGCTAGGCAAGCTCGATCTTCACGGCCGCATTCTCATGGGCCGTCTACCACGTTCGAGATATTGATCGGCGCCTGGCGGCAGGCCGCGGCACCCTTCGCCGCACCAGGACCGCCGAGCGCGCCGCATGGCTTGCCGTCGACCGAGAGCGGAATCGCCATCAGGCTGCCCGAGGGGAAGGTCTGGTCGTAGATCGGCATCGCCTGCAGCGCATCGGCATTGGGATTGCTGAAGGAGGGGATGACGCCGGTGCTGGAGTCGTTGATGACGATCAGCCCGCCCGGATCGGTCTTGATGTTGATCCGCGCCACGGCCGTCGTGCCGCTGGCACCGTTCCGCCTGGTGCCCGCCGTACGATGTCCCTTACGGAATGCCGATTTGTCGCCCGCAATGGCCAGCGCCACGGGATTGGCCCCGATGATGAGCATCTGATTGGCGATCAGCGTAATGCTGGCGAGCGCATGATCGTTGACGGGATCCGCGAAGGCGATGGCACTGGCATTGCCGATCAGCGCCAGATGGCCGAAACCGCCGGTGCCGGCATGGGCAAAGATGTTCGCCGTTGCGCTCTGTCCGCTGTGGGAGCCGATGGCCGTCGCCAGCGCCGTCACATTGCCGCCGAGGAAGATATCGCTGCCGGCGGTGACGTCGATGAGCGCCTCCGCCTGGTCGGGAGCCTGGGCGAAAGATGCCAGCGCCTCGGCCTGGGCGAGCAGCCCGCCGCCGGTCACCGCCACATCATGCCCGCCATGGAGAACGATATCGGCGCTCGCCGTGGCATGGGACATGACATGTTGCCCCTGGGCCAGCGCCAGGGTCTTGTCTCCGGTGATCGTGACATTGCCGGTGACGGCATCGAGGGAAGACAAGGCCTTGGCCGTGACGACTCCGTGACCACCGGAGCCACCATGTATCGCGTCGGCCGCGACAGTCAGGGACTTGGCGGTGATATCCCCGGTCTCCACCTTGACCTTGAGAGCCCCGAGCGCATGGGCGTTCTGACCGAGGCCGCCGCCCGCCGCCGAGGCGCTTCCCAAGACCGTGACATTGCCCAGGGTGACGCCGTCGCGGCTATGAATCGTCGCGCTAGCGATCCCCGAGGCATTGCCGCCGAATTTGCCATGAGAAACGACATTGCCCGTCACGACGACTGGTCCGCCGATAGCGACGAAGCCGGAGTTGGCATGCGCGTTCAGGATAGCGCGGGCGCCGCCGGAATAGGGGCCGGCCGTGGCCAGCAGATCGGCCTCGGCATCGACCGTGATGGCAGCGGTCTGGATGTTGCCCAAACTGAGGATGGGATCGATCGTCAGCCCCGCGGAGGCCCAGCCGTAGTTCATCGTCTGCTTATCGTTGTCGCCGACATCGATGTCGACCTGACCGCCGCCCTGCGTCTTCGTGGTCAGATCGGCGGTGATGGCCGCCTGCCCCGTCACGGTGACGCCGGCCGCCCCCTGGATATCGGCATTGGCATAGGCCAGCGCCGCGCCGCTGCTACTGAGGTCGACGGCGTTGGCGTTCATTGCGACGCCATTGGCGATCGCGACCTTCCCGCCATGGGCATTGGCCACGAGATCGGCGACGGCGCCGACATTGCCGCTCGCGCCGGCGCCGGCATTGACCAGCGCGTTCATGCCGAGATGGCCGCCGATGGTGAGCTGGCTGCCGCTGGCGCTGAACTCGCCCAGAGCAAGCCCGAAGGCATTATGGGCGTTCGGCGCTGCGACCTGGGCATTTATGGTGACGTTGCTGGCGGTAAGGTTGCCGCCGGCGGAGGCGTCGAGGTGAGCGCGAGCGATGGGCGAGCCGCCATGGCCCGCGTCCGTGGCATTCGCGCCGACATGCACGGGGCCGTCCAAGGTCACATCACCGGTCACGGCGTTGATATGGACATCCGCCCAGGCGCCGGCGGTACCCAGGCTTGCGATGCCATTGCCCGCCTGGGGCGTGCCGGTCGCCGTCAGCTTGGTCGTGGCGAGCGCCGACACGCCGCCCAGCGAGACGTCACCGTGCTGGGCATCGACGTGAAGGCTCGCCGAGCCGAAGCGCTGATAGAGCGTAACGACGTTGGCGAGATGGAGGCTGCCGGCGACGAGGCCGTTGCCGGTGAGATCGCCCGTGAGCGAGATATTGCCGTCGACGGTAATGCCGCTATTGGCATCGATCGCGGCGAAGCCCAGCGCCAGCATCCGGCCAGTGCCCGGGTCGACGGCCTTGGCATGGACGTCGAAATTGTTCTGGAACAGGATCCCGCCCACATCGGCATCGGCCGTGAAGCTCGCGACCGCGATGGCGTCGTCGATATTGTGGCCGATTCCCAGAGCCGAGGCGGTGATCGCGATATTGCCTTGCCCGTTGGCCACCGCTTCGTGAATGGCATTGCCCTGCAGATGGGCAAAGGCAACGGCCGTAACGGCCTTGGTCCCCGAGCTCACGGCATGGGCGTTGACCCTCAGATCCGCCTTGTTGACGAGGTTGAGCGTCTTGCCCGCCGCGACATCGAGGGAGGCGAGCGCCGCGACATTGGCCGCGGCGAGGCCGCCCAGGGCATTGGCCTGGACCAGCAGATCATCGCCGAAGTTGATATTGCGGGTCGCAATGATGTCGCCATTGGCGATGGCCGAACCGGCCAGCGTCCGGTTGCCCTTCTCCTGCGCCGTTATCTGCACCGAGTTCCGGAAGGTGGCCGACCCGCCCGCATCGACGGAGAGATGGGCATTGGCCTTCACGCCAGGCGACAGCGCGCCATTGCCCGCGGCATGGCTCGAAGCGACGGCGCCGACCGCCAGATCGCCGGTCACCACCAGGTTGCGGGATGCGGTGAGGTCGGCCAGAGCGCTGGCTAGGGCGCCATGGATGCCGTTGCTGCTGGCCTGCGCGTTCACATTGACATTGCCGCCGAGGGCCATGCCCCCGGTACCCGCATCGAGCGTCAGATTGGCATGGGCCTTGGACTGGCGCGCAACGTTGAGGCCGCCCACGGCCTTCGCCTTGACGAGGATATCGCCCGTAATGCTGATGCCGGTCTGGCCGATGTCGACGAGCGCATTCGCCGAGGCGCCATCCCGACCCTGGCTGCTGGCGAGAGCGATCACGTTCAGGCCGCTCGCACCGATGTTCATATGCACCGTGGCATTGTTCTGGACGAGCACCGCGGAGGCCTTGGCGCCGGAGCCGTTGTCGCCGGTAGCGAGATTGCGGGCGAAGACGCCGATGTCCACCCCGCCGAGGTTGATCGTCTGCGCGCTGCCGAAATCGATCGCGCCTTGCGCTTTCACGCCCGAAGCGCCGGCATTTCGCCCGAAGACGAAGACGCCCGCGGTACGGTCGACGGTCAATTTGGTTGCATGATCGAAGATCAGGGCCGCATTGGCCGACGCC
>DATHQQ010000735.1:0-11464 GCA_035482595.1 Verrucomicrobiia bacterium | reverse complement strand
CAGGTCTGGCAGGCACGTGCGGCCGTCGAGGGCCTTGGCGGCCGCTTCCTGCATCACGATGGCGGGATCGACGACAACGGCACCTTGCTGGCGGGGCTGGTCAGCCGCGCCGACCTCGCCGCCTTCCCCGTCGATTGCATCAGCCATGACGCCGCCGGCATGGTGAAGCGGCTCTGCCGCCAATCGGCCAAGCCTTTCCTGCCGCTGCGCAGCTCCGGGGCCGGATCCCTCCTGGCCGCCCTCGACGGGCCGGAGATGGACGCGCTGCGCCTGCAAGGATCGAGCGCAGACGCGGCGGCGCAACCCTAGCTGATCAGGCGGCGGCGGGGTGGAAGACCAGGGCGACGCCGTCCATGCAATAGCGCAGGCCGGTCGGCTGAGGGCCGTCGTCGAAGACATGGCCGAGATGGCCGCCGCATTGCGCGCAATGGACCTCCGTCCGCTCCATCCCGAAGGTGGTATCCACCGTTGTTCCCACCGCGCCCTTGAGCGGCGCCCAGAAGCTGGGCCAGCCCGTGCCGCTGTCGAACTTGGTGGTGGAGGAGAAGAGCGCGAGGTCGCAGCCGGCGCAGGCGAAGATGCCGGCGCGATGCTCCTCGAGCAGCGGACTCGACCCGGGGGCCTCGGTGCCCTGCTGGCGAAGGATGGCATATTGCTGCGGCGTCAGCAGCTTTTGCCACTCCTCGTCGGTATGGGTGACTTTGAAGACCTCGGCCGCGGCGACCGGGCCCGATCCCACGACAAGGCGATACGCCACCGCCGCGCCCGCGAGCCCCACCGCGCCCAGCAATATCTTGCGTCTCGTCATCAAAGCCCATCTCCTCACGTCGTGCTGCACAAGAAAATCGTCCAGACCTCCACGATTTTCCAGTCAAGATAGTGTTATCGAAAGCCCCTCCATCCGGGCTCTCAGGCCATCAGCGAGCTCAGCGGCAGGAAGTCGACCAGATCGTCGGTATCGACGATCTCCGCCTCCTCCGGCAGCAGGATGAGGCCCTCGGCCAGGGTGGTCGCGGAGAGGATGGCCGTGCCCTGCTTCGGCAAGGGGCGGACGACGCTGACCCCCGGCCCACGGCTGTCCACGCGGCCCAGAAGATACTCCCTGCGACCGGGCCTCTTCTTGTAGACGAAGTCCGCGGGCAGGCGCAGGCGAAGCGGCGGCTCCAGGAGGGCGCCCGAGAGCCGCAGCACGATCCCGCGCCCCAGGACGAGAAACAGCACCATCGCCGCCACTGGATTGCCGGGCAGCGCCAGGATCGGGCAGGTGTCGATATCCCCGAAGCCAACCGGCTTGCCCGGCTTGACCGCCAGACGCCAGATATCGAGGGTTCCGCGACGGCGGATCACCGCACCCAGATGATCTTCCGAGCCCACCGACATGCCGCCGGAGGTGATCAGCAGGTCATGGACATGGGCCGCCGCCTGAAGGGCGCGCTCCACCGCCCCGGCATCGTCCGGCAAGATGCCAAGATCGGCGACGCGGCAGCCCAGCCCCTCGAGGAGGTTGCGCAGCATCCAGCGATTGGCGTCCCAGATCTGGCCCGCCTGGAGCAATATCCCGGGGTCGCGCACCTCGTCGCCGGTCGAAAACAGCCCGACGGAAAGGCGCTGGAACACGTTGAGCGAGGTCTGTCCCAAGGCCGCGGCCAAGGCAACCTCCGGCGCGCGCAGGCGCTGACCCGCCGAAAGCGCCAGCTTGCCCAGCTCGATATCCTCGCCCTGCCGGCGCCGGTTCGAGCTGCAGCGTGGCAGGTGCAGGACATGGAGGGTGTCGCCGTCGACGGCGCAATCCTCCTGCATGACGACGGTATCGGTGCCCGCCGGCAGGGGCGCCCCGGTCAATATCCGCGCGGCCTCGCCCTTCAGCACCACGCCGGTGAAGGGCCGCCCGGCCGCCGCGCGCCCGGCGAGGCGCAGCCGGGCGGTGCCGGATTCCGGCAGGTCCCTGCCGGACAAGGCAAAACCGTCGACGGCCGCATTGTCATGGGGCGGCAGGTCCAGGGGCGATATGAGATCCTGTCCCAGAATCCGGCCGCGCGCCTGGCCGAGGGGAACGCTCTCCTGGCCCACCGCCAGCGAGAGTTGGGCATGGACGGCGGCCTCGGCCTCAGCCAGCAGCATCATTCGAACAAGCCCCTTCCGGCGGCATCGCTTCCGGCGTCCCGCTCCGGAAACTTACCTCGAATTTCCAGGGAGCAGGCCACTCGATTCAACATCTGGTGTCCGCTGCCACCGAAATCCAACAAGTCGGATTTCAGAATAGGGACACCGGTACCCGGTCGCCGCCATTGACCGGGCGATATATTCGTTAGAATATATCGGTTCGTCAAAAAATCGGAAACCCATGGAGGAAGCCAATGGACACCGTGGCGTTGGACAGCCGGCTCAGCAAATCGACTGCCGCTTTCCTTTCTCATCACCGCAAGCTCCTGATCAACGGCGAGTGGGTTGCCGCCGCCTCGGGGAAGACCTTCCCGGTCTACAATCCGGCGACGGGCACCGTGCTGGCGCAAGTCGCCGAAGCCGACAAGGAGGATGTCGACCGTGCCGTCGCGGCTGCGCGCCGCGCCTTCGACGAAGGGCCGTGGTCGCGCATGACCGGCTCCCAGCGCGGCAAGCTGATGTGGAAGCTGGCCGAGCTGGTCGACCAGAACCTGGAGGAATTCGCCCAGCTGGAATCGATCGATAACGGCAAGCCCGTGGCGGTGGCGCGCGTCGCCGACGTGCCTCTGACGGCGGACATGTTCCGCTACATGGGCGGCTGGGCCACCAAGATGACCGGCTCGACCATTCCCTGGTCCGTGCCCAATGATTTCCTCTCCTATACGATGCGCGAGCCCGTCGGCGTCGTCGGCCAGATCATCCCTTGGAACTTCCCGCTGCTCATGGCGGCCTGGAAGCTGGGGCCGGCCTTGGCCGCGGGTTGCACCATCGTCCTCAAGGTCGCCGAGCAGACGCCTCTCAGCGCGCTGCGCCTGGGCGAGCTGATCCAAGAGGCGGGCTTCCCCGAGGGCGTGGTCAATATCCTGGCCGGCTATGGCGAGACGGCAGGGGCGGCGCTGGCCGCCCATGACGATGTCGACAAGGTGGCCTTCACCGGCTCCACCGAGGTCGGCAAGCTGATCGTCAAGGCGGCCGCCGGCAATCTGAAGAAGGTCTCCCTCGAGCTCGGCGGCAAATCCCCCACCATCATCTTCAGCGATGCCGATGTGGAATCGGCCATCCCCGGGGCTGCCAGCGCCATCTTCTTCAATCACGGCCAGTGCTGCTGCGCGGGCTCCCGGATCTACGCCCATAAGAAGATCTTCGACCAGGTCCTCGAGGGCGTGACGGCGGAAGCGAAGAAGATCAAGGTCGGCCCGGGCATGGATCCCACCACCCAGATGGGCCCGCTGGTCTCGGAAGAGCAGTACAACCGCGTGAACGGCTTCATCGAGTCCGGCATCCGCGAAGGCGCCAAGGTCACCGCGGGCGGCAAGAAGGCCGGCGGCAACGGCGGCTACTTCGTCGAGCCCACGGTCTTCACCAACACCAATCCCAATATGCAGGTGGTGAAGGAAGAGATCTTCGGCCCCGTGGTCTGCGCCGAGGCCTTCGACGATTCCGATCTCGAGCGCATCGCGCGGACGGCCAATGACACCGTCTACGGCCTGGCGTCGAGCGTCTGGACCAAGGACATCAGCAAGGCCCATAAGCTCGCCCGGCTGATCCGCTCGGGCACGGTCTGGATCAACTGCCACAATGTCTTCGACGCCTCCCTGCCCTTCGGCGGCTACAAGCAGTCCGGCTGGGGCCGCGAGATGGGGAGCGAAGTGCTGAACAACTACACGGAAGTGAAGGCGGTCACCGCCAAGCTTTAAGCCTGCTCGAGCGTTGCGGGACGGGTGCCGAGCCCGGGCCCGCAACGCCGTCGTTCGACCCCGGTAACGCCGGCACGGCAGGCCAACGGCCCCGTGCCGGCGTATCCTCGTTTGAAGCTTCCCGCAATCAATTGAACGGATGTCGATATCATGTCCAACGCACTGAAGTTCTACATCAACGGCGCCTGGGTCGACCCGGTGACCCCCGCCACGCTGGATGTCATCAATCCTGCGACGGAGGAACCCTTCGCCAAGATCTCCGTCGGCACGGCGGCCGATGTCGACCGCGCCGTCGCCGCGGCACGAGCGGCCTTTCCCGCCTTCTCGCGGAGCAGCAAGGCGGAGCGCCTGAGGCTCCTGCGGCGGATCCTGGAGCTCTACAACGAGCGCGCCGAGGATATCGCGCGCGCCGTCTCCGACGAGATGGGTGCGCCGATGAGCTGGGCCCGCGATGCCCAGACCTGGGCCGGGCGGGCCCATATGGAGGCGACCATCACCGCGCTCGAGAGCTTCGAGTTCGAGCATCAGCGCAGCGGGACCCGCATCGTGCAGGAGGGGATCGGCGTGGTCGGGCTGATCACGCCCTGGAATTGGCCCCTGAACCAGATCGTCTGCAAGGTGGCCCCGGCCATCGCGGCGGGCTGCACCATGGTGCTGAAGCCGAGCGAGATCGCCCCCATGAGCGGGATCGTATTCTCGGAGATCGTCCATGCCGCGGGCCTGCCGCGGGGCGTCTACAACATGATCAATGGCGACGGGCCCTCGGTCGGCCAGGTCATCGCCGGCCATCCCGGGGTCGACATGGTCTCCTTCACCGGATCGACGCGCGCCGGCATCATCGTCGCCAAGACCGCCGCCGACACCGTGAAGCGCGTGGCCCAGGAGCTGGGCGGCAAATCCCCCAACATCATCCTGCCGGATGCCGATTTCGAGACCGCGGTGCGCAAGGGCGTCGAAGGCTGCTTCGGCAACAGCGGCCAGTCCTGCGATGCGCCGACCCGCATGCTGGTGCCGAACAAGCTCCATGCCGAGGCGCTCGCCATCGCCAAGAAGGCCGCGGAGGCACAGAAGGTCGGCGATCCCAAGGCCGATGACACGGTCCTGGGGCCGGTCGTCAGCCAGGTGCAGTTCGACAAGATCCAGCGGCTGATCCAGGCCGGGATCACGGAAGGCGCCACCCTCGTCACCGGCGGCACCGGCCGCCCCGAGGGCCTCAACCGCGGCTATTACGTGCGCCCGACCGTCTTCGGCAATGTGAACCGCGATATGACGATCGCGCGCGAGGAGATCTTCGGCCCCGTCCTCTCGATCATGCCCTATGAGAGCGAGGAGCAGGCCGTCGAGATCGCCAACGACACCGTCTATGGTCTCGCCGCCTATGTGCAATCCAAGGACATCGGCCATGCGCAGAAGGTGGCGCGCCAGCTCCGCGCGGGTCAGGTCAGTCTGAACTATCCGGATTGGGACACCGCCGCCCCCTTCGGCGGCTACAAGCAGTCCGGCAACGGCCGCGAATACGCCGATTGGGCCATCCACGACTTCCTGGAGGTGAAGGGCATCATCGGTTACGGCGCGGCGTAAGCCGCGGTCCGGCCTCCCCTACCCGTCATTCCGGCGAAAGCCGGAATCCAGGGGCCACGGGGCGAGGTGCCTGCCACTCGCCCCTGGACCCCGGCTTTCGCCGGGGTGACGGAAGAGGGAGTGGGCCTAAGCGGCGACAGCAATATTGCCTTGGGCCTCTGTTCGCTCTTGTTTCCCATCTGCGCCAGAGCTCGCCGACATTCCCCTACCGTCATTCCGGCGAAAGCCGGAATCCAGGGGCCACGGGGCGAGGTGCTTGCCACTCGCCCCTGGACCCCGGCTTTCGCCGGGGTGACGGATGGGGCTGGTGAACCTCTGCCGATCAGTTCGACACGCTCGCCGCGACGAGCACCGGATCGGCGCGGTAGAGGCTGGGATACATCTGCTTCAGATTCTCGATCTTCGGCAGATCGTTGTAGACGATATAGGGGTAGTTGGGATTCAGAGTCAGGAAGTTCTGATGATAACCCTCGGCCGGATAGAAGCTGCGGCCGGGCTCGATCGTCGTGACGATCGCCGCATCGAAGACATGGGCCTGGTCGAGCTGGGCGATATAGGCCTTGGCGATCCGCGCCTGCTCGGGAGTCGTCGGGAAGATCGTCGAGCGATACTGAGTGCCTGAATCCGGACCCTGGTAATTGAGCTCCGTCGGATCATGGGCGACGGAGAAATAGATCTGCAGGATGCGGCCCAGGGTGATCTTGCGGGGGTCGAAGGTGACCTGCACGGATTCCGCATGGCCCGTCGTCCCGGAACTGACGGTCTCATATTGCGCCGTCGACTTCTCGCCCCCGGCATAGCCGGAGACGGCGCTGGTCACGCCCTGGACATGCTGGAACACGCCCTGGACGCCCCAGAAGCAGCCGCCGGCAAGGACCACGGTCTCCGAGCTTGCCGCGGGGTTCGCGGTCTCGTCGAGCGTGGGCTGCGGGATCTTGGGCGCGTCCTCCGCGGCGGAAGGCATCGCGCGCAAACCGATACCCGCCACGAGGACGAAGACCGCCAGATAGGCAGCGGGGCGCAGATAGCGGGAAAGGCGCCGTGAGGCAGGGCTCTTGGGAGTTGGGGTCATGGGTCTGCTCCAGTTGTCAACCGAAGGTGAATGCATAGGCCTGCACGCCGGGATCGAGGAACTCGATCTCGAAGGTGCGGTCGGTGATGGGGCCGCTCTGCCGGACGAGCTGGTAGAGCCGCTGGCCATCGACGACGCCATTGCCCCCGGCGTCGACATCGACGCCGTGGCTGTCGCCCGGCGCCTTGCCGTCGATGGTCACGCGATAGCGGATCGGCTTGCCGTCCGGTGTCGGACCGAGGACGAGATGCAGGTCGCGGGCATGGAATCTGTAGAGGATGCGGCCATCCTTGTCGTTCAGCACGGCATGCTCGCCGCCGATCGTCCAGTCGCCCGCGAGCGCCCATTCATTGAGCCGGGGCGTTGCCGCCGCATAGACATGGCGCGCGTCCTGCACGGCGCCGCCGGGCGAGATGAAATGGGCGGCCCTGTCATAGCCGACATAGGTCTCCGGCGACTGGACGTCGGCCATATCTGCCGGGGCTTGCGCACCCGAAGCATCGACGGCGACAAGGCTTCCCGAGAGGCCGGTCTTGCCGGCTTCGGCCAGGAGCTGCTGGATCACCCGCTCCGACTCCTCATAGTCGCCCTCGCCGAAATGGTGGTGGCGGATCCGCCCCGCCGCATCGATGAAATAATGCGCCGGCCAATACTGATTGTCGAAGGCGCGCCAGATCGCATAGTCGTTGTCGATGGCGACGGGATAGGTGATCGCGAGGTCCGCGACCGCGCGGCGGACATTGTCGATGTTCTTCTCGAAGGCGAATTCGGGCGCGTGTACGCCGATCACGACGAGCCCCTGATTCTTGTATTTCTCGGCCCAGGCCCGGACATAGGGGATGGCCCTGAGGCAATTGATGCAGGAATAGGTCCAGAAATCGACGAGCACGACCTTGCCCTTGAGGCTTTCCCGCGTCAGCGGCGGTGAATTCAGCCATTCCACCGCGCCGGATAGCGGCGGCAGCGCTCCCTCGGTCGGCAGGCTCACCACCGCCGGTTTAGCCTTCGCCATTGTGCCCGACATCATCATCGCCGGATTGGCACTCATCATCGCCGGCCCGCTTGACATGACCACCGACGGCGCCCCGGATGCCTGGGCGGCATGGAATTTGTCGAGCAGGCCCTGCTCGAGAGAGGCCGTGCTGGCGAGCGATACCCGGGTGAGGAATCCCGTGTCGAAGCCGGAGGCGATGGCGGCGACCGCGAGAAGGACCGCGACCCCAAGCCCCCGGCGGATCCATTCGCCGGCCCCGAGCGAGCGCTTCATGGCTGCAAAGACCCGCTCCCCGACCAGGAGGGCCAAAGCGAGAGAGGTGGCGGCACCTGCCGCATAGGCGAGCAGCAGCAGGGAGGTCTGGACATTGGCCCCCTGGAGGGCAGCCCCCGTCAGGATGAGCCCCAGCACGGGGCCCGCGCAGGGCGCCCAGAGCAGGCCCGTCGCCACGCCGAGGAGGAGCGAGGTCAGAACCGGCGAGACTTGTGCCTCCGCACCTTGTTCGGCGGAGGCCGACAGCCGCGCGCCCAGGGCCACGAGCGGCCGGGTCAGCCGCTCCGACAAGGCGGGGAACAGGAGGGCGACGCCGAAGAGGGCCAGAAGCGCCACAGCCGCGAGGCGGCCATATTGATTGGCAGCCACCGCCCAGCCGCCGCCGACGGCCGCCAGTGTAGCAACCACGGCGAAGGTCGCCGCCATGCCCACGAGCAGAGGCAGGCCGCTGCTGAGGAACGGCCGGCCCCCGCGCGCGAAGACGAAGGGCAGGACGGGCAGGATGCAGGGGCTGACGATGGTCAGGACGCCGCCGAGATAGGCCAGCAAGAACAGGATCATGATCGAAACTTCTCCGGCCGGACCGGTAAGGTCGGGCGATATCCATGAAGAGGTACGCCGGGACCAGCCGTTTCGTTACGGCAATAACGAGCCTCACAGGAATGTGAAGCCGAAGCTCGGCCATGCCGCGGGGGCGGCCCCGTCAAGCCGAGGCCATGCCCGATTCTCCGCAATGATTGCTGGCTTCGCCCGCATCGGTTACGATATGTCTGAAAGAATATATCGTTACCCACCGGACGAGGGGAATTTCCATGCTTGCCAGATTCAAGAACCTGACCACCGCCATTGCGCTGGCCGTCGGCCTCTTCGGCGCGGCTGCCGCCTGGGCTGCCGATCCGGTCGTCTTCGCCGCCGCCAGCACCAAGGATGCCATCACCGATATCGCGAATGACTTCGCCGCGGCGGGGAAGGGCAAGGTCGTCACCTCCTTCGGCTCCAGCGGTGATCTCGCCAAGCAGATCGAGAACGGGGCGCCGGCGAGCATCTTCATCTCGGCCGATACGAAATGGGCGGATTATCTCGACAAGAAGAGCTTGCTGGTCGCCGGCAGCCGTAGCGACCTCCTGGGCAATCACCTCGTGCTGATCGCGCCGGCCGACAGCACCATGACGATCGATCTGAAACCCGGCGCGCCGCTGGCCGCAGCACTCGGCGACGGCAAGCTCGCGGTCTGCGATCCGGAGAGCGTTCCCGCGGGGCGCTACGCCAAGGCCTCCCTCACCAAGCTCGGCATCTGGAACGAGGTCGAGCCCAAGGTCGTCGGCGCCAAGGACGTCCGGGCGGCGCTCGCTCTGGTCGAGCTCGGCGAGGCGCCGGCCGGCGTCGTCTACAGCACCGATGCCGCGCTCTCCAAGAAGGTGAAGGTCGTCGCCGTCTTCCCCGACGACAGCCATCCCAAGATCGTCTATCCGGTGGCCCTGGTGGCCGGCCATGACACGCCGGAAGCCAAGGCCTTCTTCGACTATCTGAAGGGGCCGGAAGCCGCGGCGGTGTTCAAGAAATACGGCTTCATCCTGCTGCAGTAAGCCTTGCGTCATGGGGCCGCGGGCGGGGAAAATCTCTCGCCCGCGATGGCCTCGACCGCGATAACGCCGGCCTTTCCGCGTCGGCTTGTGGCAGGGCCATGAAGGATCTCGAGAGCTTCCGCCGGCAGATCGACACCATCGACGACCGGCTCCTGGCCCTCCTGGGCGAGCGCTTCGCCGTCGTGCGCGAGGTTGCCGCGTACAAGGCGCCGCGCGGGATTCCCGTGGTCATCCCCGAGCGGGTTACCCAGGTACGGGAGCGTTGCGCCGGCGAAGCGCCGCGCCACGGGCTCGACCCCGATGTCGTCCGGCGCCTCTACGACCTGCTGATCGAGGAGGCCTGCCGGCTCGAGGAGGCGCTGATGTCCGGCCGGACGGGGCCCGCCGGCTCCTAGACTGGTGCAGCACGACCATTCCGATCGGTCTGCGCCGGACCCGGCGCCGAGGCGGCTCTGCAAGATTGCTCCTGTCAGGGCGATAGCCCTATTGTCGCAGCCTGGAAATCCAGGAGCCCTCATGCGCCTTCCCCTCATCGATCCCGACAAGCTCACCGCCGAGCAGCGCCCCTTCTACGACGACATGCGGGCGGAGATCGCGAAGAACTTCCAGGGGTTCAAGTCCAGCGGCGCGAAGGGCGCGCTGATCGGGCCCTTCAATCCCTGGCTGCATGAGCCGCAATTCGGCAAGCCGATCTGGGAGCTGACCAAAGCGATCTCCGGCGCGCCCTCCCTGCCACGGCCGGTGCGCGAGGTTGCGATCCTGGTCACCGGGGCCAAGTTCCGCGCCGCCTATGAGATCTATGCCCATGTCGCCCTCGCGGAGAAGCGTGGGCTTTCGGACGAGAAGCTCGCCACCATCGTGGCCGGTCAGCGCCCGAGCGATCTCACCCGCGAGGAGGCGATCGCCTATGACGTCGCATCGGCGCTGGTGAACGGCGGCGTGCTGCCCGAGCTCACCTACCGCCAGGCGGTGCAGGCCTTCGGAGCGCATGCTACGGCGGAGCTGATCTATCTCGTCGGGGTCTACTGCCTGGTCTCGGTGACGCTCAACGGCTTCGACGTGCCGGTGCCGGATGAGGAGACGCCGTAGGCATTTTCCCTCGCCCCCACTGTCTTAGGCCCCCTCGCCCCCACTCTTCTTGCCCCCTCGCCCCCCGAAGGGGGGAGAGGGCTGGGGTGAGGGGGGCACGCTCGCTGCCTCCACAACACAGGTCTGAATCTGCTGCTGACGCCCCCTCACCCCGACCCTCTCCCCCTTCGGGGGCGAGGGAGAAGTAAGTGAAGGGGGCGAGTGGATTGGAGCGAGAGGAGCGATGAAGGAAGCACGAGAGATCGGCGCTAGCGACTAGCCAGATGCAGACATCTTCCCCTTCGCCGCCTCGATCTCGGCCAGCTTCCGAACCGCGGCCAGCGCGATCTCGTTGAGGCCTTCGCCCTCATGCGCACGCAGATGCTCGACGATCTGGCGACGCATGCGCGGCTCCCAGAACTTTGTCACATGGTCCAGGGTCGCGGCCACCGCCTCCTCATGGGGAGCGGTGCGGAAATAGGTTGCGATCTGGTTGGCCATATAGACCAGGCGGCTCTCGCTCACGCCGGTTTTCCCTCGCTGTAGATCGTCAGGCTGTCGGCGCGGGCGAGCGCGATCAGCGTGAGCCCCGCCTCCGAAGCCAGGCGCAGCGCCAGGGTCGTCGGTGCGGAGATGGCGACGAGGCAGGGCATGCCGAGGGTCACTGCCTTCTGCACCATCTCGACGCTGCAGCGGCTGGTGATGAGGACGAATCCCGCCGCGGGATCCATCTCTGCCTGGGCCATGGCGCCGATCAGCTTGTCCAGGGCGTTGTGGCGGCCGACATCCTCGCGCAGCAGCAGGAGCCCGCCCTCGCGATCGGCCCAGGCCGCGGCATGGATCGAATGGGTCTCGCGGTTGATGCGCTGGGCCTCCGGCAGCGCCGCCAGGGCCCGGCGCATGGAATCCAGGCTCGGTGTCGGCTGGGCCGCCAGGGCCGGCAAAGGCCGCAGCACCGCCTCCAGGCTGTCGAGGCCGCAGATACCGCAGCCGGTGCGGCCGGTGAGGTTGCGCCGTCGCTCGGCAAGCT
>DATHQQ010000734.1:0-2244 GCA_035482595.1 Verrucomicrobiia bacterium | reverse complement strand
TAGCCCGTCGCCGATGAAGTTGAAGCAGCCCAGCGTGACCGCCAGCATGACGGCGGGAAAGATCAGCGCCCAGGGCGAGCTTTCCATCAGCCGCGCCCCGTCGCTGATGAGCACGCCCCAGCTCGTCTGCGGCTCCTGCACGCCGAGGCCGAGGAAGCTGAGGAAGGATTCGAGCAGGATCACATTGGGCACGGTCAGGGTGACATAGACGATCACGGGGCCGAGACAATTGGGGATGATGTGCCGGCGGATCACCGTGGCGGTCCTGACGCCGCCGGCGTGGGCCGCCTCGACGAACTCGCGCTTCTTCAGGCTCATGGTCTGGCCGCGTACGATGCGCGCCATGTCGAGCCAGGAGACCGCGCCGATGGCGACATAGATCAGCACGATGTTCCGCCCGAAGACCACCGTCAGCATGATGACGAAGAAGATGAAGGGCACGGAATAGAGGATGTCGACGAGGCGCATCAGCACGCCATCGACCCGCCCGCCGATGAAGCCGGCGGTGGCGCCCCAGATGACGCCGATGAAGAGGCTGACCAGGGTCGCCACGACGCCCACGGTCAGCGAGATCCGTCCGCCATACATGACGCGCACGAACAGATCGCGGCCGTTGTCGTCGGTGCCGAAATAATGGCCCGAAGCGAAATCCGGCGGGATGCTGATGGAATCCCAGGAGACGTCGTCATAGGCGAAGGAACTGAACAGTGGCCCGAAGATCGAGGCCAGGGTGATGAGGAGCAGCAGCACGATGCTGACCACCGCCGCCTTGTTGTGCAGTAGCCGCCGCCAGGCGTCGCTCCACAGGCTGCGGCCCTTGATCTCCTCGACGGGCGAGACACTGGGTGGGAAGGCGGTGACCGTCATGTCAGTCGTACCGGATGCGCGGATCGAGCAGGCCGTAGATCAGATCGACGGCGAGATTGGCCAGGATGATCAGCACGCCATAGAAGACGGTGACCCCCATCACCAACGTGTAGTCGCGGTTGAGGGCCGCCTGGACGAAATACCGCCCGATCCCCGGAATGCCGAAGATCTGCTCGATGATGACCGAGCCCGTGATGGTGTTGATGATCGCGGGACCCAGATAGGACACCACCGGCAGCATCCCCGCCTTGAGGGCATGGCGCGTGATGGCGACGCGCTCGGGCAGGCCCTTGGCCCGGGCGGTGCGCACATAGTTCGTGCGCAGCACCTCGATCATGCTGCCGCGGGTCAGCCGCGCGATGAAGCCGACCTGGTAGAGGCTGAGGGCGAAGATCGGCAAGATCATGTATTGGACGCTGCCGTCCCAACCGCCGATGGGCAGCCAGGAGAGCCAGAGGCCGAAGACCAGGGTGAGCAGGGGTGCCAGGACGAAATTCGGAATCATGATGCCCGTCATGGCCGCCCCCATGGCCGCATAGTCGGTGGCGGTGTTCTGGCGCAGCGCGGCCAGCGTGCCGATGGCGACGCCGGCGATGAGCGCCAGCAGGACGGCGATGCCGCCCAGGCGGAGCGAGACCGGAAAGCCGCCGGCGATCAGCTCGGTGACGCTGAAATCCTTGTACTTCAGCGAGGGGCCGAAATCGCCGTGGGCGAGGCCGCCGAGATAGCGCAGGAACTGCATCGGCAGAGGCTCATCCAGGTGATAGGCATGGATCAGCCGCGCCTCGATCTCCGGCGGGACGACGCGCTCCTTGTCGAAGGGGCCGCCCGGGGCGATGCGCATCAGGAAGAAGGAGAGGGTGACGATCAGCAACAGCGTCGGAATGGCGCCGAGGAGACGCTTGGCGGCAAATCTGAGCACGATGAATCAGTTCCTGCGCGAGATGGCGGTCCGGACCGGCCGTCCGCATTTCCGCGTGGTGCGGAAAGCGAACGGCCGGCCGGGCCTCATCCTGCGAACCGGGTCAGGACTTCGTCAGATAGCGGGACAGGTTGTAGCCCAGGAGGTTGTCGTACCAGCCTCCGATCTTGCTGCTGATCATCTGGGTGTGCACGTAGTGATAGATCGGGATCAGCGGCTGGTCGTTGAGGAAGATCGCCTCGGCCTTCTCGAAAAGTTTCATCCGGGCGTCCGCATTGACCTCGGTCTGCGCCTGGCGCAGGGCGGCGTCATAGTCCTTGTTGTCGTAGTGGATGAAGTTCGAATCGCCGGCGTCCGACATGTATTGCTCCATGAAGTCGCTGGGATCGAGATAGTCGCCGATCCAGCCGGCGCGGACGACCGTATAGTCGTGCTTGCGGGTGTCGAGATAGACC
>DATHQQ010000733.1:0-3736 GCA_035482595.1 Verrucomicrobiia bacterium | reverse complement strand
CTCATAGGAGAGGGTTCCCGGCGGCACCGGATCGTCGCCCGCCGAAATCACGGCCTTCAGGCTCGCCACCTCGGTCAGGAATTTTCCCGCACGCCCGGCCAGAGCCTGATCGAGGATGAGCGCCATAGGTTCGGCATCGCGGAGCTGGGCCAGGATCTCGCCCTCGCTCAGCCGCGGATTGAGGGGCACGAAGACGCCGCCGCCCCAGCAAGGGCCGTAATAGAGCTCGATGCTGCGATGGCTGTTCTCGCCCAGCATCGCGACCCGGTCCCCGCTCTCCATGCCGAGGCCGCGCAGCGCCGCCGCAAGTCGTGCGACGCGATCGACGAGTTCGTCCCAACTGAAATGCCGTTCGCCCGAGGTCACGGCGACCGAATGCCCATAGAGGCTGCGGGCGCGCTTCAGGCCTTGGGTCAGCTGCATTCGGGTGCTTCCTCGGGTCCCGCGCATTCATCGGCCGCGGTGACGCGCCGATCATTTCACGAGGGCTTCTCCGCCCGCAATATGAAATCCACTTTCGCTATGCGAACGGGGCGAGGTAGCATGCCGTTCGTAAATTCCGAGGGGAGCGAATCCCGATGTTGGCCGTCATCGTCGAACGCAGAGGCGCCACGGCCCTCCTGCGCCTCAACAGCCCCGCAAATATGAACGCCATCAGCCTGGCCCTGCGCTCCGGCCTGGCGGATGAATTGCCGGGTCTGCTCGGCGATCCCGCGGTCAAATGCCTGATCGTGACCGGCACGGGCGAGGCCTTCTCCGCCGGCGGGGATATCAAGCAGATGCAGGAGCGCGGGGCGACGGAAGTGCGCAGCCGGCTGCGCCATGCCCATAAATGGTGCCGCCAGCTGCTGGAGAGCGAGAAGCCGGTGGTGGCCGCCGTCAACGGCGCGGCCGTGGGAGCAGGCTTCTCCCTCGCCTTGCTCTGCGACCTCGTTCTGATCTCCGACCGCGGATTCTTCCGCGCCGGCTTTCCCGCGGTGGGCGCGGCTCCGGATCTCGGCCTTGCCTTCACCTTGCCGCGGGTCACCGGCATGATGCGCGCCAAGGAGATCCTGATGACCAACCGGCGCATCGAGCCCGCCGAGGCGGTCTCCCTCGGCCTTGCCTTGCGCCTGGTGCCGCAAGAGAAGCTGCTGGAGGAAGCCCAAGCGCTGGCCGATCAGATCGCCGCCGGGCCGGCTACGAGCCTCGGCCTCACCAAGACCCTCCTCAACCGGGCTTACTCCACGACCTTCGATCAATTCCTCGAGGAAGAGGCCATGGCCCAGGCCATCGCCTTCGGCAGCCCCGAATTCGCCGAGGGGACCGCCGCCTTTCTCGCCAAGCGACGGCCGGATTTCTCGAAGGCGTAGCGCCTCCGCATTGTTGGCGCCGGGCGGCAGGCCAGGCCGACCCGTGGCCTGCTATCGCCTTGCCGAGAAGACACAATTGGTAAATTCTTCTACCCAAGCCCCTGCTCTGATCCGGAACTATCCGATGCATGCGAAGGGCGTGGATACAATGGTCAACTGGCGAGGGGAGGCCTTGGAAGCGGAACTCTCCGCCTACGCATTCTCGATCCTGCGCGAAGGCACGCTGACGCTGACCCGCGGCCGGGGCAAGGGCTTGCCCCCGATCATCCTCGCCGCACCTGCCGGCGACTATGCCTCGGCGGGGTCGGTCGAGCGTCTGGAGCACGAGCACGCACTGCGGGAAGAACTGGACGCTGGCTGGGCGGCACGCCCCCTGGCGATCACGACGCGCAATGGGCGCCCGACCCTGATGCTGGCGGATCCCGGTGGCGAACCGCTTGATCAGCTTCTCGGCCGTCCCCTTGAGGTGGCGCAATTCCTGCGCATTGCGGTCCCCCTCGCCACCGCCATCGGCGGCATGCATGCCCACGGATTGATCCATAAGGATATAAGGCCCCCCAATATCCTCGTCGACCGCACAAGCTACGGCGTATGGCTGACGGGCTTCGGCATCGCTTCGCTTCTGCCGCGCGAGCACCAAGCGCCGGCCCCGCCGGAGGTCATCGCCGGGACGCTCGCCTATATGGCACCGGAGCAGACGGGCCGGATGAACCGTTCGGTCGATTCCCGCAGCGATCTCTATGCGCTGGGCGTCACCTTCTACGAGATGCTGACGGGCGAACCTCCCTTCTCGGCCGCCGATCCGATGGAGTGGATCCACTGCCACATCGCCCGACAGCCGATGCCGCCCGACGAGCGGGTCCCTGGGATCCCGGAAACGCTCGCGGCGATCGTCCTGAAGCTCCTGGCGAAGACCGCCGAGGACCGTTACCAGACCGCGGCCGGGCTCGCCGGCGACCTGCAGCGATGCCTGGCGGAATGGGAGGCGACCGGCGGGATCGAGCCATTCGCGCTGGGTGCCCGGGACGCGTCGGATCGAATGCTGATCCCGGAGAGGCTCTATGGGCGGGAGGGCGAGATCGGCAGCTTGCTGGGGGCCTTCGGTCGCGTCGTGACCGAGGGCAGCACCGAGCTCGTGCTCGTCTCCGGTTATTCCGGCATCGGCAAATCCTCGGTGGTGAACGAGCTGCATAAGAGTCTGGTCCCGCTGCGCGCCCTTTTCGCATCCGGCAAGTTCGACCAGTACAAGCGCGACATCCCCTATGCGACCATCGCGGAGGCCTTCCAGGGCCTCGTCCGTCCGCTGCTGGGCCAGAGCGAGGCGGAGCTCGGCGGGTGGAGGGATGCGCTACGCGAGGCAGTGGGTTCGAACGGCCAACTCGTCGTCAACCTCGTCCCCGATCTCGAGCTCGTCATCGGAAAGCAGCCGCCCGTCTCCGAACTGACGGCGCAGGATGCGCAGAGCCGATTTCATATGGTCTTCGCGCGCTTCCTCGGGGTGTTTGCCCGGAAAGAGCATCCGCTCGCGCTCTTCCTCGACGATTTGCAATGGGTCGATACGGCGACCCTCGATCTCATCGAACATCTGGCGACGAATTCCGAGGTCGGACATCTGTTGCTGGTCGGGGCCTACCGGGACAACGAGGTCGGCCCCGAACATCCCCTGCCGCGGACGCTGGAGGCGATCCGCAAGGCCGATGCGAAGGTGCAGGAGATCGTTCTGGTCCCCCTCCGGCTCGGCGATATCGGGCAGCTCGTCGCCGATGCTCTCCAATGCTCCCCGGCCCGTGCCGAGCCGCTGGCTCGGCTGGTGCATCAGAAGACCAGCGGCAATCCGTTCTTCGCGATCCAGTTCCTGACCGCCCTGACCGACGAGGGGCTGCTGACCTTCGACCCTGCCCGACAGGCCTGGCAGTGGGATATCGATCGCATCCGCGCCCGGAACTATACGGACAATGTGGTGGACCTCATGACCGGGAAGCTGCGGCGGCTGTCCCTGCCCACCCAGGCCGCCCTGAAGGACCTCGCCTGCCTGGGCAATACGGCCGAGGTCGCCACGCTGAGCCTGGTTCACGAGAGGACGCCGGAGGAAGTGGACGCGGCCCTCTGGACAGCCGTCCATGCGGGGCTCCTTTGCCGCCAGGATAGCGCCTACAAATTCCTGCACGACCGAATCCAGCAGGCCGCTTACTCGCTGATCCCCGAGGCGCATCGTGCCGAAGTCCATCTGCGCATCGGCCGCGTGCTGCTGTCGAGCATGACCCCGGGAGACCTCGCCGAGCATCTGTTCGAAATCGCAAGCCAATTCAATCGAGGCGCGCTCCGCCTGGTGGAGAGGAAGGATCGAGCTCAGGTCGCGATGATCGAGCTTCGGGCGGGTCGAA
>DATHQQ010000732.1:0-7077 GCA_035482595.1 Verrucomicrobiia bacterium | reverse complement strand
GGGCCATCTGGAAGACCATGGCCCGCGAGGCGTTGGTGTCGGAGATCGCCTCGCCGACATAGTCCTGGATGGTCGGATAGTCGGCGACCCGCATGCCCACATCGGCATGCTTCTTCATGGTGGTATGTCGCTTGGCGATGTCGATCAGCCCGAGGGAGATCCCGTTCCAGCAGGAGGAGGAGCAGAGCAGAAAGAAGGGATCGACGCATTCGTCGTTGGAATTGGCGCCATCGCCCTTGGGCCCGACGAGCCGGTCGGCCGGGATCACCACATTGTCGACTTCCAGCGTCCCCGACTGATTGCCGCGCAGGCCCAGGCCGTCCCACTTCGAGGGCTCCGCCTTCACCTCATCGCCCATGATCAGCCAGCAGGAGAGGTCGGCGTAATTGCCGCCGAAATCCGGGCTGGTGGTCTGGATGATGTACCAATCGGCGAAGCCGCCGGAGGTGGTCCAGGAGGCCTTTTTGCGCACCTTCCAGCCGCCCTCGACCTTCTCCGCACCCGAGGAGATCGGATACCAGAAATGCGATCCGGTCTCCGGGTCGGAGTAGGAGAGGGTGCCGATGAAGACATCTTTGTCGAGGCGGCTGAGGATGCCCTTCAAGGTCTCATTGTCGTGATAGCGCAGGCACGCCGCCGCCACCGCGCCGATATGCATGGTGTAGCACATGGCCGTGCTGGGGCAGCCGTAGCGCGCGATGGTCTCCACCACCATGGCGGCGCAGACATGGTTCTCCCCCATGCCGCCCAGCTCCTTGGGCACGATCAGTCCGAGCAGGCCGAGCTTGGCGAGCGCCTCGAAATTCTTGCGGGGAAAGAGCAGCTTCTTGTCGGATTCGACCGCATTGTCCCGCAGCGTGGTGCGGGCGAGCTCGATGAGCTTCGTCTGCAGCTCCTTCTGCTTGTCCGTCAAGACCCATTGGGGATCCCACTCATAGCCGAGACCCCAGAAATCCTCGTCCCCCCATTTTTTCGTCTGGCTCATGTCCTTTTCCTTGCTCCCTGGCTCCGCCGGCGGGGGCGATGCCCGCTCGTTGCTTGGCGCCGGCAGTGACGGCCGGCGGCGACGCTATCGCAATGGCGCGAGCCTACACGCGGCCCTCAGCGGCGGCAAGAAGTTGCAACCAATTCGAGACGGGAGCGTGGCCAATTTCAGACCAATGAACCTTTCGCCCCCGAAGGTGGCTTCACGAGACGTCGTTGAGCTGGCGGTAGGCGCCGCGAAAATAGAGCAGGGGGCGCGCCTCGCCGACGGAGCGCAGGCGCAGCACGCGGCCGACGAAAATCACATGATCCCCGCCGTCATGCATCGAGGTGGTCTGGCAATCGAAGCTCGCCAGAGCGTCGACCAATATGGGCGAGCCGGTCTCCCAGACCTCCGTGCGTACGCCCTCCCATTTGTTGGAAAGGGCGCGGGCGAAGGCGACGGAGACCGCCTGCTGATCCTCGCTCAGGATGTTGATGGCGAAGACGCCGGCCGCTTCGAAGGCCTTCAGGCTATAGGCGCCGCGGTCCAGGCTGAAGAGGACGAGGGGCGGATCGAGGGAAACCGAATTGAAGGAGTTCGCGGTGAAGCCGAGATATTCGCCGTCCAGCCCCACCGAGGTGACGACGGTGATCCCGGTCGCGAAGCATCCCATGGCATGGCGGAAACTGCGGGCATCGAATGTCATCGCTGGCAGTAGCCCGGGGGTACGAAATTACGACAAAGTCCAGAGAACCCGGCATTCGAACCGGCTGACTGCAGCGGAAGTTTTGGCCCCGCGGACCGGCGGGGCCGGTGGCTGCTCACCGATCGTACTGGCGCGGTCCCATCGGGCGACGTGGCGGCCGTTGCACGGCTGTGGTCGTGTCCAGCGTGATGACACGCAGGACCTGCACGCCTTTCCGACCCGGCCCGACCTCGCAGAGGATCGTCGAGCCTTCCGGCGCATCCTGCAGCCCGGCCTGCTTCAAGGCCGATACATGCAGGAACACATCGGGAGATCCATCCGCGGGCGAGACGAAGCCGAAGCCCTTCTCCGGGTTGAACCACTTCACCTTGCCGCGAAGTTCTGATCCGTCCCCGTCACTCATATTGTGATCATCCATCAAGGCTACTCTGCTTTAAAATCATGCCACTGGCAGAACCCGCCCAGGCCTCACCGCTCGTTTTCCACGCCCTCACCGTGAAAATGCACGGTTGCGGAATGGTTGCGGCGCCCCCCGGCGGCCCTCCACCCGCCAGTCTGAGAGAGCATGCGTTTAAATGCAAGCACGGCGTCAGGGCCCCGTGGGGAATTGGTCAAACACGCTGCCTGAATGACTTGCGAATTATAAGTACCTTCATGCAACTGCACTCATTATCTCATGTGAGATACTAGGTTAAAGATTCCGGCTAGTGCTTTCGTGGCGGAGGCTTGGGAGACCTCTTGGCCCGGGGCTTGGCGCCATGGTCATATGCGCGCGGTGCTTGCCCTTCGGAGAGTCCCCTATGCCGCTCAGCCTTGCTTCCCGCGCCGACCTCACTTTGGCCAATTTCCGGCGCGTCGCCTGGCAGGGCGAAGCGGCGCGCTTCGCACCCGCCGCCCTGGCTCGGATGGCGGCCTCCCGCCGGCAGTTTCTCGATCTGCTCGAAAGCGATCCGGAGCTCACGATCTATGGCGTCACCAGCGGCTATGGCCAGCATGCCAACAAGCGGCTGAGCGCCGAGCAGCGCAAGCGCCAGGCCCGCCGCCCGCCCCATGGCCCGGCGGTGGCCTTCGGCCCATCCTTGCCCGAGCGGGTCGTGCGCGGGATCGTCTTCGCGCGGCTGGCCAATTATGTCGAGGGACACGCCGCCGCCTCGGCCGAGCTCGCCGCCGCCGTGGCATCCATGCTGGAGGGCGAGCGCCTGCCGAAGGTCAGCCTGGCGGGGCAGGGGGGCGCGGGGGAGATCACCGCCTTGGCGCCGCTTTTCAACGACCTTGCCGAGCGTATGGAACTCGGCGAGAAGGAGGTGCTCTCTTTGATCAACGGCTCGCCGGCCGCCACCTCGCTGCTGGCGGATGCGGCCGCGGCCGCCCGGCGCCGGCTCGAGTTGGCCGAGGAGGTCTTCGCCCTCTCGTCCGAGGCAATCCGCGTGCCCCATGGCCATTTCGCCGAGGAGCTGGAGGGGCTCTGGGGCGATGCCGCCGAGGCCGCCACTTTGGCGCGGCTGCGCGCGCTCATGGCCGGGGGCGATCCCGAGCGGCGGCCCTACCAGGCCCCCGTCAGCTATCGCATCCTGCCCCGGGTGCTGGCCCAGTTCCGCCGGGCCGCGGAAGCGGCGGAGGCTGCGGCCGAAACCTCGCTGAAGGCGATCACCGACAACCCGGTCTTTCTGGCGCCGAGCCCGGGCCATCCCAAGGCCAGGGTCTACAGCACCGGCGGCTATCACAATGCCATGGCTCATCCGGCGATGGACAATCTCGCCGCAGCCATGGCCGACCTCTGCCTGCTCACGGACCGTCATACCTCGAAGCTGCTCCATGGCCCTCACTCGCTGCTCCCCGATCAGCTCCAGACGGGCGATGCCTATCTGGGTTGCCTGGGGATGGTGCAGGTCGGCTATGCCGAGCAGGCCCGGCGCGCGGCGCAGCGCAATTTCCTGCCCGGCAGCGAGGGCGGCGGCTTCGGCCAGAACGATGTCGCCCCGCCGACCTTCCTGGCCTGGCGGGCGCAGGAAGAGGCGGGGAGCTGCCTGGAGGCGGGCCTGGCCATCCTGGGCGCCGTCGGCTCCCAGGCGCTCTTCGCGACAGGCCGCCAGGCGCCGCCAGCGCTCGCCGGACTTGTCGGCGACATTCGCCGCCATCTGCCGCCGCTGGAGCAGAGCCGGATTCTGGCGGGGGAATTAGCAGCCCTTGCCGCAGCCTTCCGCGTCCGGGTCTATGACGTGGCGCCGGCGCTCGTGGAATAGCCCGGCACGCTGCGGGTCTCAGTCCAAGGCGCGCAAGATCTCTCGCTGGGCGGCGAAATAGCCGCGGGCCGTCGTCTTCAGCGCCGGCGCCAGATCCGCATGGAGCGCGGGGAGCGCATGGAAGGGGACGGCGGGGAAGCTGTGATGCTCGGCATGGAAGGGCATGTTCCAGGCGAAGAAGCGGACCAGCGGATTGGTCAGGGTGGTGCGCGAATTGGCCAGCATGTCGGGGATCAGCGGGCAGCCCGTGTGCTCGGCCATGAGATAGAGCCGAAGCCAGGGTTGCCCTAGAACTGCCGGCAGTACCCAGAACTCGATCGCCGCATCGCTGCGCAAGAGGACGGAGATCACGGCGATCGCCGCATAGAGCAGCAAATGGATCCGCGCCTCGCGGACGACCTGGCGCGCCGCAGCGCCCGCGATATAGGGCTCCGGTGTCCGGCCCGCGGCATGCTGGAGGACCCCCACGATATGGGCGCGCCAGAGCGGAATCCCCGTGACGGCCCAGAGCCAGGCGGCCTTGGTGCGCGGCTTGGGCGAGGCCAGCTCGGGATCGCGCTCGGGATTCTGGGTGTAGCGGTGATGGGCGAAATGGAAGAAGCGGAAGTAATCCGCCGGCAGGACGATGAGGAAGCCCAGGACTGCCGCCACCCAATCGTTGAGGCGGCGGTTCTTGAAGGCGGTGCGATGGATCGTCTCGTGCAAGGGCGCGAAGAGGAAAATGAGGATCGCCCCCTCCAGCGCCTGGGCCGGCAGCCGCCAGAGCGGCCCGGGCGCGAAAGCGACGAGAAGACCGGCCGCGAAGAGGGCCGCCAGATGCCCGCTCATATGGGCGAGCCCTCGCGCATCCGAAAGCCGGCGCAGGCCGCGGACCCGGTCCCGGGTTATGGGGGCGTGCGCATAGGAGGCGACCTCTTCCATGGTGGAGAATATAGCCCAGGGCCGACGGTCCGATCCGGAAATTTCCCCATCCCCGCCATGCCTCGGCCGAGATTGCGGCTGCGAGAATGGCCCGATAGGATTGGTTGCAGGAGCTTGGCGGCGCACCGCGGGGACAGGATGCGTTTCCTCCTTTTCGGGCTGCCCATTTGGTTATATCTGCTCGCCGCACCAGCCCATGCGGATAGCGCCGTTACGGCCGACAGGCTGAGCGCGCTTCATGACGCCTATTATGACGAACGGGTCCTGGAGTATTGCGGCGGCTATACCGCCGAGGTGCATGACGGGTTCCTGCGCCGGGTGCGCTATCTGCTGGCCAGTGCCGATATCGATGCGGCGACCAACCGGAGCCTCAAGGTCAGCGGCTGGACCGACGCCGACTATCAATATGACGATCACGGATTGAGCGGGTTCCGCCATTGGTGTGCGACCGACGGCAAGCGTGCTGCCGAGGATTTCCTCGCCTTCCGCGAACAGGAGGTATCGGGCAAGATGCCGTGAGGGGTGTCATCGTGTTTGTTGCGGGGAAGCGAATGCGTAATGCCTGCCTCGGCCTGCTGCTCGGCCTCTGCCTCATGGCCGCCATGCCGGCTGGGGCCGAGGATGTTCTGGTCAATGGCTGCCGGGAGGAAGACGATCCCCATGTCCGGCTCGCCTACTGCACGAAGCTGATCGAATCCGGAAAATCCGTGGAGGAAGCGAAGGCCTGGGCCTCCATTGCGCGCGGCGACGCTTATCTCGACGACGAGCAATATGAGCAGGCGATCGACAATTACAACGAGGCGATCCGCCTGAGGCCAGGCGACGCGGAAGCATGGAACGACCGTGGCATCGCCTACGCGTATTCCGGCGAGACGGACAAGGCCATCACAGACTACGACACGGCCATCCGGCTCGACCCCCAGGACGCCCTGGCGTTCAACAATCGCGGTTGGGCCTATCGCCGGAAGGGCAAGTACGACCAGGCTCTTCAGGATTTGAATATGGCGATCCGTCTGGAGCCCGATTATGCGCGCGCCTATCTGAACCGGGCCAGCGTCTACACGGAGACCAGTCGCTACGAGAAGGCCCTTGTCGACTACACCGCGGCCCTGAAACTGCGGCCCGACAGCCCCACCTATCTGAACGCGCATTGCTGGGGCCTCCTCGGCGTGCATCGGGCCCGCGAAGCCCTGCCGGAATGCAGCAGATCCCTGAGCCTGAGGCCCGACTCCGCCGATACATTGGATAGCCGAGGCTATGCCTATCTCCAGCTGGGCGACCTGCCGGCCGCGATCGCCGATTTCACCCATGCGCTGAAACTGGACCCTAAGATGGTGAGCTCGCTTTACGGCCGGGCCGTCGCAAAGGAGCGAGCGGGCGACAAGGCCGGCGCGGAACGCGACTACGCCGCCGCCCTTAAGCTGGACAGCGACATCAAGGCCGAGATGGTCGCACAGAATGTGCTGCCGTAACGCCGTTCGGTGCTAGCCCAGCGCCTTCTTCAACGCCTCGAACGGCAGCAGGACGCATTCCCGCCGGCTCTTGACGTCATGCACCGGGGCGAAGACAGCCAGCGCCGACCATTCGCCCGCCGGTGCGGCGGCACCCTGCGTGAGGATGGCGCTGACCGCGGCACTCGCCTCGGCCAGCTCGGCGGCGGTCTTGCCGGGCGCATGCTCGGCGATGGTCTCGGCCGCGGCCTCGCAGAGCAGGCAGCCGCGCACCTGATGGCCGACGGTGGCGACGCGGCCGTCCTGCATCGTCAGGTCGATGGTGACCCGGTCGCCGCACAGGGGATTGTCCAAAGTGACGCTGCGGTCGGGGGCGGAGAGCCGGCCGCGACCGCGCCCCGCATGGGCGCGCTCGACGAGGGCGGCCTGGTAGAGGGCCTCGCTCATCCCGGCTTTCTCAGGCTGGCCTTTGGCGATAGCGCATCAGCGCCTCGGGCGTATCGATATCGAGCAGCACGCCGTCATCGGGCATCGGAACCTCGGCGACGAGCTCGGCATATTGGCCGATCAGATGACGCGCCCCGGTATCGCCGGCGAGCGAGGCTATCTCGGGAAAGAAGCGCTTGGCCCACAGGACCGGATTGCCGCGCTTGCCGTCCCAGCTCGGCACGCAGATGGCGCGACCTTCCAGAGGATTGAAGGCGGCGATCAGCCGGTCGAGGGTCTGGGGGCCCACAAGCGGCATGTCGGCGAGGCAGACCAGCGCACCATCGATCTCGGTGGGCAAGG
>DATHQQ010000731.1:0-11957 GCA_035482595.1 Verrucomicrobiia bacterium | reverse complement strand
TCGACCAGCGGCAGGATCTCGCCGATATCCTCGGCCGGCAGATGGCGCAGAAGCTCGCCCTGGGACAGCAGGCGGATGATCTCGGCCGCGTTCTTCTGCTGCGCCCGATTGGCATATTCGCGAAAGCGGGTCGGCAGGCGCACGGCCGCCCCCTCGCGATCGAGCCGAAGGGCGATGAAATAATAGGCGACCGCCCCGACCGCAAAGCCGCCGCCGATGAAGAGCCAGGCGGATTCGGTGGTGAAGCCCTTCCCATGCAGGTCGAGGGCCCCTTCATAGGCGAGCTCGACGGCGAGCGCCGTGATGAGCGCGCCGGCGGCGAAAGCAAGGATGCAGGCCAGCAGCGCCTTGGAGGGCCGAAGATAGATCCCCAGCGCCGCGCCGATCATGTTGGAGGAGGTGACGGCCAGCCCCAGGAGGGACACGGTGAGGATCTGCGCCAGGCTGGTCATAGGCCCTTCATATAGCGGTGCCGCGACCCCGATCAAATCCCCCGTTTCGGATGGCCGTCAGGCTTGCCTCTGCTTCTGCAGGGAATCTGCAGTCAAACTCGTCTCCTTAATCCGGGATGACGGCGGGTTGAACCGGTCGGCCTCGCCGGAATTGCGACAGAGCGATTTCGGGCAGACGGTATCGCTCCCGACCTACTGGGGTCATGGGGTTGCATCGGATGCGGTATGATTTCGATGCTAGATTTTCAATATATATGGAAAAAGCGTATATGTCAAAAATCCAAAGGCGGTTGGACTTCAAGACCAACCCATAGAGACCGGAGCCGCCGATCGTTACGTGCCAGCGGCTATTCGAATAAATCGAACCTGATCGTCGATACTATTCGGCTATTGCGATAAGAGCAGCGATGCCATCTCTCCGCCCCGGGCCGTCCATACCGGAGGCGCCCTTCAAAAGGAATATTCTCATGTCCTCGTCAGCTACCGCCGAGCAAACCGCCCTCGCGGGTGTATCCGACTCTCGCTTCGTCGGCGCAGCCTTGCCCTTCATCGGAAGAATCTTCATCAGCGCCATCTTTCTGATCTCGGGTTTGGGGAAGATCGCCGCCCCTGCCGGGATGATCGGCTATATCAAATCGGCCGGGCTGCCTTTGCCGCTGGTCGCCTTCGCCATCGCGGTCGTCATCGAGATCGGCGGTGGGCTCGCCTTGATCGCAGGCTATCGCACGCGCCTCGTGGCCACGGTCCTCGCGGTCTTCTGCGTGGCAACGGCGCTGGGCTTCCACAACGATCTCGCTGATCAGAATCAGTTCATCCATTTCTTCAAGAACATTGCGATGGCCGGCGGGCTGCTGCAGATCGTGGCCTTTGGCGCCGGCCGCTTCAGCCTTGACGGACAGCGGCGCTGAGCGGGGCGCGAACCCTGCGGAGCAGGCCCGTCAGGGCCTGCCAAGCCGCTGATCCTTCCCGCCCGTTCGCCCGAGCGGCTTCCGCACAGGCTTCCCGCCGCGCCGATCCCGGAGGTCGGCTTGGCGCGCAAAACGGGCGATGAGATAGGAGGCGGCGGGTCCGGGCGGCGTATCCGCGCGGTAGATGGCATGGAAGCGATAGGGGCCGCCCTTGCAGTCCGGCATGTCGAGGCGGACGAGCCGGCCGCTTGCCAGATCCTCGCGCACCATCGGTAGCGGCATGTTTCCCCAGCCGATCCCTTCCAGCAGCAGCATATGCTTGGAAGCCAGATCGGCCAGCCGCCAACTATGGGTGCCGAGCACGCTCCAGTCCTGGCCTTGGGTGAGAGGGGACCGGTCGGTCAGCACGAGCTGGATGTGATCTCGCCCGGCGCCGGGCGCGTTTCGTCCGGCACGTGCCAGGGGATGATCAGGTGCTGCGACCGGCACCAGCTCGACGCTGCCGATCTCGATACGCTCGATCCCGTCGATCGACTCATCGGAAGGTCCGCTGACTCCGATCGTGGCCACGCGGTCGACGACCGATTGCATCACGGCGCCGAGCGCCTCGACGCGCAGCCGCAGCGATACGGTGGGAAATTCGGCTCGGAAGGCCTTCAGGGCATCGATCACCCGCTCCGCGGGCAGCATCACGTCGAGGGCGAGATGCACCTCCCCCTCGAGCCCCAGGAGCAGCCCCTTCGCCTTCGCGCGCAACCCGTTCATCCCATGGGCGACCGTGCGCGCCTCGGACAGCACGCTACGCCCCGCATCGGTAAGCTGGGGCTTGCGCGTCGTATCGCGATCGAAGAGCGAGATGCCGAGCTGGGCTTCCAGATTGCCGATCGAATAGCTGATGACCGAGGTCGCCCGGCCCAGCTTGCGCGCCGCGCCCGCGAAGCTGCCCATCTCGACAACGGTCAGGAAGACCCGCAGCTGATCGAATGTCGGCGTACCCGGCTCGGACATATCGAATTCCTCGAAACTATCGGATAATCTTATTCGATCTTCTCGTTGCCGCCAAATCGCCTACATCCCCCTTATCGACCGGTCGCAGGCCGGCCTCTTGGGAGAAGAAAAAATGACCGACAGCGCATCAAGCGAGGCGGCGAAGGCCGTCGTCCGGCGAAATACCGAAGAAGTCCAGGGCCGTGGAAATTTCGAGGTCTTCGAGGAGCTCTTCGCGCCCGACTTCATCGACCATACGCCCCAGCCCAACTGCACCCCGGATCGGGAAGGCGCGCGAGGTCTATACAAGACCCTTCGCGCGGCATTCCCCGATTTCCACGCCGTCATCCATTGGCAGGCGGCCGACGGCGAGCTCGTGACGACCTACAAGACCTATCACGGCACGCATCGCGGGAGCTTCCTGGGCGTGGCGGCCACCGGACGAAAAATCCACTTTGAAACCGTCGATGTCATGCGGGTGCATGAGGGAAAGATCACCGAACATTGGGGCGTAGCGAATCTCTACTCCCTCATGAAGCAGCTCGGTGCCTAGCCGACGGCTACCGGTTGCGCTCCCTGAGCACCCGCGCCTGCTCGCGCTGCCAGTCGCGGTCCTTGATGGTCTCGCGCTTGTCGACCATACGCTTGCCCTTGGCGATTCCGAGCTGGCATTTGGCGATGCCGCGCTTGTTGAAATAGATCGAGAGCGGCACGATGGTCATGCCTTCGCGGTTGATGCGCCCGCGCAGGCGCTCGACCTCGCGCTTGCGCAGCAAGAGCTTGCGCGGCCGCTTGGGTGCGTGGTTGAAGCGGTTGGCAGCCTCGTATTCCGGGATATTGGCGTTGATGAGGTAGAGCTCGCCCTCCTTCTCGGCGGCGAAGGCTTCGGCGATGCTGGCGCGTCCGCCGCGCAGCGACTTCACCTCGCTGCCGACGAGCATCAGCCCCGCCTCCAGCGTCTCCTCGATGAAGTAGTTGAACCGTGCCTTGCGGTTCTGGGCGACGTTCTTGGGTTCCTCGGCCATGGCGGCCGACCTCTAGGCCTGGCTCAGTTCGCGAGCCCGGCGGCGGCCAGCGCGCGCTGCACCTTCTGCTTGCTCGCATCGGCGATCTCGCAGAGCGGCAGGCGCAGATCCGCCTGGCAATGGCCCAGCAGGCTGGCGGCGTATTTCACCGGGCCCGGGCTCGATTCGCAGAACATCGCCTCATGGAGCGGCGTCAGCCGCTCGTTGATCGCCATCGCGGCCTTGACGTCGCCCTTTCGCCAGGCGCCATGCATCTCCGACAGCATGCGCGGGGCGACATTGGCGCTGACGGAGATGCAGCCGTCGCCGCTCTGGGCGAGGAAGGCCATCACCGTCGCATCCTCGCCGGAGAGCATGCAGAACTCCTTCTGGATGGCGAGCTTGGTGCGCACCGGCCGGGCCAGGTCGTTCGTCGCATCCTTCACGCCGACGATATTGGGGAGCTTGGCGAGCCGGGCCATGGTCTCGACCGACATGTCGACGACGCTGCGGCCGGGGATGTTGTAGATGATGATCGGCAGGTCGACAGCGTCGTGGATCGCCTTGAAATGGCGGTATTGGCCCTCCGGCGTCGGCTTGTTGTAGTAGGGCATGACCACGAGGGCGGCGGTGGCGCCTGCCTCCTTGGCATGGCGGGTGAGATGGATCGCCTCGGCGGTGGAGTTGGAGCCGGTGCCGGCGATCACCGGCACCCGTCCGCCCGCCGCCTCGATGCAGAGCTCGACCACCCGCATATGCTCGTCATGGGAGAGGGTCGGCGATTCGCCCGTGGTTCCGCAGGGGACCAAGGCATCTGTGCCCTCGCGGATCTGCCAGTCGACGAATTTCTGGAAGGCCGGCTCGTCCACCTCGCCGTTGCGGAAGGGGGTGATGAGAGCGGTGAGCGATCCGTGGAACATGGCCTTATCCCTCGTGAGGCGGCGGTTTTGCGGACCATAGCCATTGGCGTTGGCCCCAGCAAGGCGAACGCGGTCGCGGTGTCGGCGGCCACCCCCACCCCTCCCTCCCCCCTCAAGGCGCGGGCCCATCGGCCCGCAGGGGGAGGGGAAGAAGAAAAGCGGGTGAGAGTAGCGGGTCTGGGCTTCAGCCCTTGCCGTCGGCGAAGCGGGCATTGCGCCAGGCGAGAGCGGCCTTCAGCCCGTCGCGGTTGCGGATCTCGCGGAAGGTCCTGCCTTCGGGCGTGTCCAGGGATTCGATCTGGATATCGGTATCGAGTCCCATCTCCAGGGCAGCCAGCATGCCCATCATCTCGTAGCTGCGGTTGAGCGCCCGCTTGGTGAGCGCGACCTTCATCCGGTCGTTGACGGCGATATCCCGCGCCAGCCCCAGCGCCGTCTCCAGCTCCTGGCCCGCCGGCACCACCCGGTTGATCAGGCCGCAGGCCAGGGCCTCGCCGGCGTCGATCTTGTCATTGCCGAGGAGGAGATATTCCTTCGCCTTCTTCGGCCCCGTGAACCAGGGCATGAGCAGGGCCACGATCCCGCTGCCGAAACGAAGCTCCGGCTCGCCGAAACGCGTCCCCTCGGCGGCCACGGTGAGGTCGCAGGCCAGCGCCAACTCGCAGGCCCCGGCGATGGCATAGCCTTGCACCGCGGCGATGGTGGGCTTGGCGAAATGCCAGAAGCGCATGATGAAGTCGAAATCCTTGCGCAGCACCGGCGCGACATCGGCCACCGTGCCCCAGCTCCGCCCCGCGCTCTCCTTCAAATCGAAGCCGGCGCTGAAGGCGCGGCCGGCACCCGACACCACCAGGGCCCGGATGGAATCATCCTTCTCCACCTGGTCCATCAGCGCGTTGGTCTCGTCGATCATCCGGCCGTTGATGGCGTTGAGGCTCTCCGGCCGGTTGAAGGTCAGGAGGCCGACGGGGCCTCGCGTCTCGAATAGTATCGTCTCGAAGCTCATTTGCGATGCCGCCCCGGATGCGACGCCTGATGCGAATTGACGAGCTTAGCGGCGCTCTGCCAGATTGTCTTGCGCCCCGCCCGTCCCTGTCGCCCATCCTCCGCCGCCGCCATCCGGGACTCATCCATGCTCGCCGCCAATCTCGGCATGCTCCTGGTCGCTTTGTCCTGGGGCACGATGATCCCCTCGATGAAGCATCTGCTGCTGGGCTGGGATCCCTATTTCATGGCGCTGGCCCGCTATGGGCTGGCCGTCCCGCCCATGCTGGTGCTGCTCCGGCTGACGGAGCGGGACCTGCCCTGGTTCGCGGGCTTCGCGCCCTGGCGCTGGTGGGTGCTGGGGGCCATCGGGATCGGCGTCTTTCCGCCGCTCTATACCGTCGGCCTCGACCACTGCAATCCGATCACGGCCGCGATCCTGAGCTCGACCAGCCCCGCCATCACGGCGCTGGTCGGCCGGGTGGGCTTCCGCCTGCCCATCGCGGCGCGGATGATCCCCGGCATCCTGCTGACGGTCATCGGTTGCGCCTATGCCACCTACGACCCCACGCTGGCCGGCCTGCCCTTCGACCTGCGCGGGGGAGAGATCCTCATTATCATCGCCTCGGCCTGCTGGTCCTGGTACTCCATCGCCGCCCAGCGCTGGCTCACCGGTTGCAGCCAGCTGCGCATCGCCGGCGTCACCACCACCACCGGCACCGTCGTTCTGGTCGCCGTCTATCTGACCGCCTCGGCCTTCGGCGCCGCGGACCTTCCCCCCACCGTGCCGAACAACTGGATCGACGCCGGGCTCTTCCTCTGGCTCGCCTTCGTGCCGGTGATGCTGGGGAATATCCTCTGGCACAATGGCGTCTACCGCCTGGGGCCCGTCATCGCCGCGCTGTTCATGAACCTGATGCCCATCTCCGCCATTCTCATCACCGCGGCGCTGGGCGTGCTGCCGAGCTGGCAGCAGATCATCGGCGGCATCGTCGTGCTCGTCGGCATCATGCTGGCGCAGTTGCGGCGCGGCTGACCCTGCGATAGCGTCGCTCTCTCGCCCTCTCGATAATTTCTCCAAGGAAGTCGATCCCGATGTCCGGCATCAAGCATTTCAAGCGCGCGGAGACCAAGTTCGAGGCCTTCGGCGGCCCGCCGGGCCAGTCTGGCATCGCGCGGCTGGTGGGTCCCGAGCTCAGCAAGACCATGGGCGTGGGGCTGGCGGCCTTCGACGGCTGCGCCATCGAATGGACGGTGCTCTATGACGAGATGATCGTCGTCCTCGAAGGGCTGTTTCGCCTGCGCGCCGGCAAGGAGGTCTTCGAGGGCCGCCCTGGCGATATCATCTGGATCCCCGAAAAGACGCCGATCGTCTATGAGGGCGAGAAATCCGTCGTCTGCTACGCGCTCTATCCCGTCGATTGGCGCCAGCGGCATGGGCTGGCATGAGCGAGGGCGCCGTCATCATCACGGACGAGGCCGGTTACACCCCATTTCGTCATTCCCGCGAAAGCGGGAATCCAGGGCCGCAAGCCCCGTCGCTCGCCCTGGATGCCCGCTTTCGCGGGCATGACGGCGGGGAAGAGGTCCGCCCATGATCCCCCGCTACAGCCGGCCGGAGATGGCCGCCATCTGGGAGCCGGAGAACCGCTATCGCATCTGGTTCGAGATCGAGGCCCATGCCTGCGACGCCCAGGCCGCGCTGGGGGTGATTCCCAAGGCGGCCGCCGAGGCGGTCTGGAAGCTGGGCAAGTTCGAGCCCGCGCGCATCGACGAGATCGAGCGCGAGACCAAGCATGACGTCATCGCCTTCCTGACCAATCTCGCCGAGCATATCGGGCCTGAGGCCCGCTTCCTGCATCAGGGCATGACCTCTTCGGATGTGCTCGACACCTGCCTCGCCGTGCAGCTGAAGCAGGCGAGCGACATCCTGCTGGCCGATCTCGACCGCCTGCTCGCCGCCCTGAAGCGCCGCGCCTTCGAATACAAGGACACGCTCACCATCGGCCGCAGCCATGGCATCCATGCCGAGCCCACGACCTTCGGCCTGAAGCTCGCCGGGCATTACGCCGCCTTCGACCGCGCCCGGGCCCGGCTCGTCGCCGCCCGCACCGATATCGCCACCTGCGCCATCTCGGGCGCCGTCGGAACCTTCGCCAATATCGATCCCGCGGTGGAGCGCCACGTGGCGGAGAAGATGGGTCTTGCGGTCGAGCCGATCTCGACCCAGATCATCCCCCGCGACCGCCACGCGCATTTCTTCTCCGTCCTCGGGATCATCGCCGGCTCGGTCGAGAATCTGGCGACCGAAATCCGCCATCTCCAGCGCAGCGAGGTGCGCGAGGCCGAGGAGTTCTTCAGCGCGGGCCAGAAGGGCTCGTCCGCCATGCCGCACAAGCGCAACCCCGTGCTGTCGGAGAATTTGACCGGGCTCGCCCGCATCATCCGCGCCACCGTGGCGCCGGCACTGGAGAACATCACCCTCTGGCATGAGCGCGACATCTCGCATTCCGCCGTCGAGCGGGTGATGGCCCCCGACGCCACCATCGCGCTGGATTTTGCCCTCGCCCGTCTGACGGGCGTGATCGACAAACTGCTGGTCTATCCCGAGGCGATGCAGCGCAACCTCGACCTCTATGGCGGGCTCGTCCATTCCCAGCGCGTGCTGCTCGCGCTCACCCAGGCCGGCATGGCGCGGGAGGAGGCCTATCGCGCCGTCCAGCGCAATGCCATGCGGGTCTGGCAGGAGGGGGCGGATTTCCTGACCCTGCTGAAGGCCGACCCGGAGGTCGCGGGAAGGCTGCCGGCCGCCGAGCTCGAAGCCTGCTTCGACCTCGCCTATCACACGCGGCAGGTGGATACGATCTTCAAGCGGGTGTTCGGGGGCGTGTAAGCCGGGCCAGCCGACTCTCTACCCCCTTCGAATGGAGGAGGCCTTCAGCCGGTCAGGTGCCGGCTTGCCTCAGCTCTTGACTTCGCTATGGACCTGGGCGGCCGCGAGGCTCTGGAACTCGGTCAATTGCTTGCGCAGCTGGCGCTCGGTCATCGAGACTTTCGCCTTCTCGAAATCTGCGAGGATCTTCTTTGTCAGCGCCTGCTCGTGATCCTTCTGGACCGACAGGGCCACCAGGCCCTGGACATAGGCCTCGGCATCGACCCCGGAGAGGCCGAGCTGGGTCACCACCCAGCGCGCCATCAGGGCGTCGCGCCGGGCCTTGGCCTTGAACAAAATCTCCTGATCATGCGCGAACTTGGCTTCAAACCCGTGCTCGCGGTCCTCGAACTCGCCCATCCCTGCGCTCCCTTGGGTGGTAAGGATTGATTACTCCGTATATAGCGAGTCGTCCCTGGATTTGAAACCGGAGATCACCCTCATCCATGTGCAGCGTCGTCATCCTCCGCCGCCCCGGTCATGACTGGCCGGTCCTCCTCGGCGCCAATCGCGACGAGATGAGCCAGCGCCCCTGGCTGCCGCCCGGCCGCCACTGGCCTGACCGGCCCTGGGTGGTGGCCGGCCTCGACCAGCAGGCGGGCGGCAGCTGGCTCGGGCTCAACGACCATGGCCTCGTCGCCGGGATCATGAACCGGCCGCAGAGCCTGGGCCCCGCGGCGGGCAAGCGCAGCCGGGGCGAGCTGGTGCTGGAGGCGCTCGACCATGCCGATGCCCGCGCGGCGGCCGCCGCCCTCGCCGATCTCGACCCGGACGCCTATCGCCCCTTCAATCTGATCCTGGCGGACAACACCGAGGCCTTCTGGATCCGCCATGCCGGTGCCAGCATCGATGCCGCGGCGATCCCGCCGGGCCTCTCCATGCTGACCGCCCATGACCTGAACGATGCGGCGGGCAGCCGGCGCATCGGCCATTTCCTGCCGCTGTTCCGAGCCGCCCCGGCGCCGGACCCCGCGGCCGGCGACTGGCGGGCCTGGCAGGCGCTGCTGGGGAGCCGGAGCTTTGCCCCCGGCGCCGGTCCCCACGATGCCATGACCATCCTGGGCGAGAACGGCTTTGCGACCCTGTCCAGCGCCCTCATCGCCCTGCCGGGGCCTGGAATCGAGGCCAAGCCCGT
This sequence comes from Verrucomicrobiia bacterium, assembly GCA_035482595.1. Taxonomy (GTDB): domain Bacteria; phylum Pseudomonadota; class Alphaproteobacteria; order Dongiales; family Dongiaceae; genus DASXQK01. The sequence continues at coordinate 2,635 of DATHQQ010000731.1, read as the reverse complement.
CCTGCTGTTCGCTGCCGGACGGCCGGATGTGACGCCCTATGAGGCGATATCCTTGTGACAATCGGGCGCAGATCGGCCCCAAACATCGCCCGATAACGGATTGAATTCACGATAATTTTCACTATCTCATCAAAGCCCTGCACTGCCGGCATGGCGGGGGCGCTGTCGTTGTTTTGACCCCATCGACCTGCTATAGCATCAAATTGCCTACCCCGATTCCTGACATCGCGAGAACCTCCCATGTCCCGCAAGCGCCGCATCTATGAAGGCAAGGCGAAGGTTCTGTATGAGGGGCCAGAACCCGGCACGCTCGTCCAGTATTTCAAGGACGACGCTTCCGCTTTCAACAACCAGAAGAAGGGCACCATCGTCGGCAAGGGTGTCCTCAACAACCGGATTTCGGAATATCTGATGACGCGCCTGGGGGAGGCCGGCATCCCGACCCATTTCGTGCGCCACCTCAACATGCGCGAGCAGCTGGTGCGCGAGGTCGAAATCATTCCGCTGGAGATCGTGATCCGCAACATCGCCGCCGGATCGCTGGCGACCCGTTTCGGCCTGGCCGAGGGCACGGTCCTGCCCCGGTCCATCGTCGAGTATTATTATAAATCCGACCAGCTGGGCGACCCCATGGTCTCCGAGGAGCATATCACCGCCTTCGGCTGGTCGATCCCGCAGGAGCTGGACGAGATCCTGTCGCTGTCCCTTCGGATCAACGATTTCCTCTCCGGCCTCTTCCTGGGTGTCGGCCTCAAGCTCGTGGACTTCAAGCTCGAGTTCGGCCGGCTCTGGGAGGGCGAGGATATGCGCATCGTCCTCGCCGATGAGATCAGCCCGGACAATTGCCGGCTCTGGGACATCAAGACCAATGAGAAGCTGGACAAGGACCGCTTCCGGCGCGACCTCGGCAAGGTGGCCGAGGCCTACCAAGAAGTGGCCCGGCGCCTCGGCATCATGCCCGAGGGCGGTCCCCGCGACATGTCCGGCCCCGATACACTGCAATAGGCCCTAATCGACAGGCGATGACCGCATGAAGGCGAAGGTTCATATCACCCTCAAGAACGGGGTCCTGGATCCCCAAGGCCGCGCCATCGCCCATGCCCTCGGCGGGCTCGGCTTCGGCGGCGTCGAGGATGTGCGCCAGGGCAAATATATCGAGCTCGAGCTCAAGGAGACCGACCGTGCCAAGGCGAAGGCCAGCGTCGAGGCCATGTGCGCCAAGCTCCTGGCCAACACGGTAATCGAGAACTACGCCATCGACCTGGTGGACTGAAGACCAGAGCCTTGTTCCTTCGGTTTGAGATGATGGATTAGGACCATGGACGCCGCCGTCGTCGTCTTCCCCGGCTCCAATCGCGAGCATGATGTGGCTACCGCCCTCCAGCATGCCATGGGCCGGCCGGCCCGGATGGTCTGGCACCGGGACAGCGATATCCCCAAGGTCGATCTCATCGTCGTGCCCGGCGGCTTTTCCTATGGCGATTACCTCCGCTGTGGCGCCATCGCGGCCCATTCCCCGGTGATGCGGGAGGTCAAGGAGCGGGCCAAGGCCGGCGTCGCCGTGCTCGGCATCTGCAACGGCTTCCAGATCCTGACCGAGGCGGGTCTCCTGCCCGGCATCCTGCTGCGCAACGCGGGCCTGGGCTTCGTCTGCAAGAACGTGGGCCTCAAGGTCGAGACGAGCCAGAGCCTCTTCACGTCAGGCTATTCGGCGGGGCAGACCCTCTCGATCCCCGTTGCCCATCACGACGGCAATTATTTCGCCGATCCGGCGACCCTGGATCGGCTCGAGGAGCGGGGCCAGATCGCCTTCCGCTACTGCGATCCCAACGGCGAGCTCAGGCCCGAGGCCAATCCCAACGGCTCCGCCCGGCATATCGCCGGCATCTTCAACGAGAGCAAGAACGTGCTGGGCCTGATGCCTCATCCCGAGAATGCGGTCGAGGATCTCCACGGCTCGACGGACGGGCGCGCGATGTTCAAGGGCATCGTCGAGGCCTTATCGTGAACAAGCCGCTCGCGGCCGAGCCGGCGATCACCCCCACTGTCGTTGCCGAGCATGGCCTCACCGCCGAGGAATATCAGCGGATCCTGAAGATCATGGGGCGCGCCCCCAATCTGACCGAGCTCGGCATCTTCTCGGTCATGTGGAGCGAGCATTGCTCCTACAAATCCTCGCGCAAATTTCTGCGGCGCCTGCCGACCCAGGGGCCGGCGGTGATCCAGGGGCCGGGGGAGAACGCCGGGGTCGTGGATATCGGCGACGGCCAGGCGGTGGTCTTCAAGATCGAGAGCCACAACCATCCGAGCTTCATCGAGCCCTATCAGGGGGCGGCGACCGGCGTCGGCGGGATCATGCGCGATGTCTTCACCATGGGCGCCCGGCCGATCGCCAATCTGAATGCGCTGCGCTTCGGCGCGCCGGACGATCCCAAGACCCGCCATTTGCTCGCCGGCGTGGTCGCCGGCATCGGGGGCTACGGCAATTGCATGGGCGTGCCCACGGTGGGGGGCGAGACCAATTTCCACCCCGCCTATAACGGCAATATCCTGGTCAATGCCATGACCGTCGGCATCGCCGACAAGGATAAGATCTTCTATTCAAAGGCGGCCGGGCTCGGCAATCCGGTGATCT
>DATHQQ010000730.1:0-5729 GCA_035482595.1 Verrucomicrobiia bacterium | reverse complement strand
TGCAACCCCCGCGGGCCACGATCCTGACACCCGTAGCCATTAGCGACCAGTTCTCCATCAAGCTCGTGATGATCTCGGGCGGCGAGCGGATCGGGCAGTTTAATTTCGGCCCCTATGCCGGCAAGCGCGCCGACAACTCCTATCAGCTCACTTATGCGCCCGGCGCGGCGAGGGGGTTGTATCTGTCCCGCATCAGCGATCGCCAGGCGCAAGTCCTCGCCACCTCCGTCGGATCCGTCGATATGGAAGATGGCAAATCTCATGTCATCGAATGGAATCGCGGGCCGGACGGAAAGATGACCGTGGCTCTCGACGGCAAGCTCACAGTCCAGGCGACCGATGTCGGCAGCCACAAGCCCTTCGCGGGCTTCGTGATGGTCAATACCGGCGCCAGCTACGGCGTTCGCTCGGTCGCCATCAACGGCGTGAAGCAATAGCGCCGCCTTGGATTCGGCTCGTGATGGCGCGGGTCAGTTCCTGGCTTCCGCACCCAGGAAATGGCCCAGCGCCATCAGCGGCCGGACGCGATCGCAGATGATCTTGACGGTGGCCAGCATGGGGACGGCGAGAAGCGCGCCGGCGATGCCCCACATCCAGTACCAGAAGAAGAGCGAGACGATGACCAGCACCGGATTCAGGATGAACCGGCGGGCCAGCAGCATGGGCGTGACGACCTCTCCCTCGGCGATATGGATGAGAAGATAGATTCCGGCGAGCAGCACGGCCTGCCAGATGAGGTCGAAGGTCAACAGCCCGGCAAGCAGGAGAAGCACCACACCGCAGAGCGGCCCCAGGATCGGCACGAAATTCAGCAGAAAGGCGACGGTACCCCAGAGGATGGGGTCCGAAAGGCCGCATAGATAGCAGGCGAGCCCCGTCAGGGTACCGACGCAGAGATTCATCACGCTGATGGTGGCGAGATAGGTCGAGATATTGCTTTCGATCTCGCGCGATATCTCCACGGCCTGCTTCTTGTTGCTGAGGGTGGGCAGGATCTCCACCACACGGCGCAGGAACAGATCCCCCGAGGCGAGCAGGAAGAACAGCAGGATCAGCGTCGTCACCAGCCCTACCAGCATGGTCCGGGTGCCGCTGAGGAGCAGGCTGCTGACCCCGGGAGCGGCGACCGCGACCGCCTGGGTCGGCGCCGATGACCCCGCCGTGATCTTATCGACCTGCTTGGTGACGCTTTGGAGATTGGCGATGGGCTGCTTCAGCAGGAAGAGGCGGTCTTCGATCCGCCGCAGGCTGCCCGGCGCCTTGGATATCCAATCGGCGGCGGGACCCGACAAGGTGAATCCGAGCGCTCCGACCCCACCGAAGATGACGAGAATGATGATCAAGGCCGCCAGCGGCTTGGGAATCCGCAGCCGGGCGGCGCCGCGCATGAGGGGCTGGAGCACCAGATAGAGGATGAAGGCGAAGATGATCGGCAGCACGATCTCGCCCGTGAAATACAGCGCGAACAGCAGGAGGATTCCGAAGATCCCCGCCAGTAGCAGCGTCTGCAGATTCCGCGGCAGGGGCATCTCCGCCAGCCGCTCTTGCGCTTCCGGCGAGAGAGGGACGGGCTCGGCCGCGGCCGGCGCTGCCGTGGGGCCGATCTCCTCAGTTGCCACTTTGAGCATTGGCGGGTTGCGGCCCCATCATCATTTGCGGCGGCCGCTGGCGGCGGCCATCCCCGCAATCGCCGCGGCCAGCAGCACCGTGCCTTTGTGCTCCTTGAGGAGACGTGCGATCTCCGGCGCCAGCGACGCTCCTGCGGCGGGGCCCGCGGCCGCCTTGCGCCGGCCAGGGCGCCGGAGGCGGCAGGCGACCGCTACCAGGATCAGGGTCACGATCAAAAAGGCCGCGGCCACGACCAGGGGCGCGCCGACCGGCCCCAGGGAGGGCAGGGTACCGATCCAGAGCGCCGCGGCGAGGCAACCGAGCGCACCCAGCATCATCACCGCGGCGAGCGTGGCACAGAGCGCCACCACCACCAGGCGGGTGATGGTCGCTTGAAGATGATCCACCCCGCCGGTCGCGAGCAAGGTCGAGGCTATCAGCTTGATCAAGCCGCCCATGGTCGTCGCTACGCTAGCGACTGAGAAGCCGGCTGACGATGAACCCGACGCCGAAGGCGATCAGCAGGCTCGCAATGGGTTGCTCCTCGACCTGGCGGCTGATCGCCTCCGTGGAGCGTGCTCCCTGCGCCGCCACCTTGTCGTAGAGACGGCTCGCCCGCTCGCCGAGCTGGTCCAGGGTATCCTCGGCGGCTTCCTTCGCGCCGCGGACAGCCCCGGACTTCAGCTGGCTCATCAGCGCGGCCACGTCGCGCTTCAGCATCGCCAGGTCCGTGGCGACGGCATCGAAATCGGCTTTGGTCTCGGGGTCATTTGCCATGGTGTTCATCGCAAGGTCCTCCAAAGGGTTGGATATTCGTCTAAGCGGTCTTGCGGCCCAGGTAAAGCAGAAGCCCGCCGACGAGGATCGCCCCGATGCCCGCGATGTCCGGGATATCGATGTTGTGCTTCTCGTCGACGGAGGCCGTGATCGGCCCCAGATCGATCACCTTCTTTTCCGTCGTGTAGGAGAACCGCCCGAGGGCCAGCCCGGCGATTCCAACGACAATCAATAGAAGTCCCGCTACTGCCAAGGGTTTCATGGGGCCGCCTTCCATCGATGAAATATTGCCGCGATCGCCGCCGGTCGGGTTCGGGCGATGTCGAGACGCCAGCATCTTCCTCTCCGGCGCCGGAACCCCAGTCTAGGGCCGATCGCCGCCAAGGCCTGTGCTGTTCTGCACAGCCGAGCCCCTCGCCTTGGACTACGGATCCTGTCCCCGCCGCGGGGAGAGGTTGCGGGCAAGCTATTGGAGACGAAGATGAAGAAACCGAAAAAGAAAGCCAAGCAGGACCGACCGAACAACCGCAAGGCCAAGCTGAAGGCCAAAGGTCGGCGCCGGCGCGTCCGGGCGTCCTAGACCCCGGCGCCACTGGGCTCAGCGCAGGCAGGGGTTCTGCTGGGCCAGGGCGCGCATGTTCGCCGGCAGCCCATGCAGCGGGTCGATGCCCTTGGGCGAAATAGGCGGACCCTCCGCTTCCTGGGCGTGCAGGTTGCGGATATTGCCGCTGATGCTGACGGGGATATCCAGGGCGAAGAAACTCGTCGAGGCGGCGACGGACTGAACGGTCAGATCGAGGTGCTGGCCGGGGAAATCGACCCGGCCGTAGCCGACCAGGGTTGCATCCGGCGTCCGCAGCTCAAGCGGCCAGACCGTGCCGATGCCGTTCTTGAAATCGACGACTCCCAGCAGGCAGCTGACCGGAACCGTTCCTTCGCGCTTCCGGAAAAAGGAGCGCAGATCGGTCGAGATCTTCTCGAGCACGGCGCGCGCGATTTGCGCCCGGGTCAGCGCGAGCACGGCATGGCCCCGGCTGGCCCCCAGGGCGGATTTGAGCGTCGCGCCGCTCATGTCGAGAGAAAGGGCCCCATCGAGCCTGCCGGCGATCTGCCCCGCCGGGGCGCCGGCCGATCGCGACAGCTGGGCAACGTCGATCCCGGAGAGCGCCGCCTGGGCCACGACATGGCCGCCGCCGGGAGCGTTCTTGACCGAGGCCGATCCGTTGAAGGTCCCTCCCGCGAAGGCGAGCTTCACCTGCTCGAGAGCCATTTCGCCGCCGGCGATATGACCTCGCAAGGCGACATCGGCGATACGCGTCTTGGCGTAGGTCAGCAGCTTGGCGGCAATGCGCCAGGCGATGTTCGTGCCGCGCTTCTCCTCCAGCTGCAGCGGCAGCGTGCGCCAATCGGCCGATTTCGCGCTGCCGGGCTTGGCGACGCCGACCAATATCGGGTCCAGATCGAGCTGGGGAAAGGCAAGGTCGAGGCTGATGTTGTCCGTCTGGCCGCGGGCCGCCTCTTCCAAGGTCAGTGCCCCGGTAAAGGCGTTGCCTGCGAGCTTGCCCGAGGCATCCGACAATTTCCAATGGCCGCCCGCCCGGGTCAGGGTGCCGGCAAGCTGCAGCGGGACATCGGCGTTGGTCCCGGCATCGAAGATCTTCAGCAGATCGCCCAGCCTCTGCACCTGCATCTTGAGCGCCCCCTCGACGCCGTCGAAGGCCAAGGGGTCGATGAGGGTGCCCTTGAAACCGATGGAGGTGGAGGGGTTCGCGATCGAGAAGCTGATGCCATAGGGGTGGGAGGGATCCCGCAGGGCATCGAAGGATTCGCCGTCGGCCGTCAGCTTGCCGCGCTGATCATTATAGGCCCCGTCGACGGTGATGGACAAAGGCCGATCGGCACCATCGGCGCGGATCTTGAGATCGTCGAGCTCAATCCGCAGCCATTGGCCGCTGGAGGTGCGGAAGCGGATTTTTCCCCCGCGCAAGGCTACATCGATCAGGGTCGGGATCTTCAAGCGGTTCGCGGCATAGGTCGAAGCCACCGCCGGGACGGGCGGCGAGGGTATCGATGCCGCCGCGCCCATGGCCCAATTACCGGTGCCTTCGGCATTGCGCTCGAGGATGATCACCGGGTTGACCACCTCCAGCTTCTCGAACCGAAGCGGTCCGCCCCAGAGGGACCAGGGGTCGATCGCCGCCGAACCGCTGTCGATGCGAACCATCTCCGGCGAGCTGCCCCAGGACGGACTGGCGAGTCGGACATCCCTAAATTCGACCGTGAGAGGATTGCCCCAGCGGATCTTGAGACTGCCGATCGTCAGCCGCCCATCGAGGGAAGCGCTTTCGTATTTTTCGATCCAGGCCCCAAGATCGACCGTCGTCAGCAGCAGGGCGGCGGCGCCAAGGATCAGGACAATGCCTCCCAGCAACCCGAAGACCCAGATGGCGCCGCGCCGGCTCAGGGTTGGACCTTGGCGGAGCGAGGCGCCCGAGGGCATAGGGCGATGGCGGAGACGAACATGTTCGGGCATAGCATCGAAGGAACCTCTATTGCCCGATCCACGGCCCGGATCTCTTCCTGGGCATCGGACGTCAAGGACCGAACGACTATTCGCTCGGTCGGTTCCCGGAACCGGCCGTCACCGCGGCCTACCTGCTTGGGGTCAGCGCGGTTCCGCGCTTACCTGGCCCCGGCGAAAGCCGCTATCGATCCCGGGCGCGTCACCCGATTGTCGTCCTCGGCGCTCATCAACTTTCCCAGCTCGCGCCGGGCTCTGGAAACGCGGCTCTTGACGGTGCCGATGGGTGCGCCGCAAACCGCTGCCGCCTGCTCATAGCTGAAGCCGTCGGCGCCCACGAGGACGAGTGCCTCGCGCTGCTCGGCGGGAAGTGTATCGAAGGCGCGCCGGAACTCCCCGAACTCGAGACCCGCGAACTGCGTAGGCTGAGTCGCGTGGGAGTCGAGGTTGGCCTCGTCGATCGGGATCTCGAGACGGCGGTGGCTGCGCAGCTCGCTGAAATAGACATTGCGCAGGATAGTGAAGATCCAACCCTTGAAGTTCGTGCCCGGCGTGAACTGAGCGGCGGCACCGAGAGCGCGCTGAATTGCGCTTTGGACCAGGTCGTCCGCCCGGTCGCGATCGCCCGTCAGGGAGCGGGCAAAGGCCCGCAAATGCGGCAGGCAGACGAGGATCTGGGCGTGGAGGTTCTGGGCGAGATCCTGTTCGGCCTCGGACGGAATGACTCGGACGAGCGGCGGTATGGAGTATTGGAACTTTACGCGCAGGGGGCGGACTTCGGCGTTTTGCGGCATCGCCGCGGCCAGCTCGACCTGAGACGCAC
>DATHQQ010000729.1:0-9568 GCA_035482595.1 Verrucomicrobiia bacterium | reverse complement strand
AAAACGGCGCTCAACGTCGATAAGGGGCTTGCCCTGATCCGCCGCGTCATCGATGACGAGGAGGGTCAGGTTGATCGTCGAGAAGAATGAGCAAGTAGCGATCCGGGTCGGTGACGATGTGGTCCGGGCGCGCCAGGCGGTTCGCGCTTTGGCACTTCAAGCGGGATTCAGCCTCGTCGACCAGACCAAGATCATCACGGCGGCCAGTGAGATCGCGCGCAACACGCTCGACTACGGCGGCGGGGGCGAGCTCACCCTCGAGCTCCTGCGCGACGGCGCCCGGCGCGGCCTGCGCCTGACCTTCACCGATCAGGGACCGGGCATTCCCGATATCGACCTGGCGCTGAAGGATGGCTATACGACCGGCAATGGTCTGGGTCTCGGCCTCAGCGGGGCCAAGCGCCTGTCGAACGAGTTCGCCGTCGACTCCAGGCCCGGCACCGGAACCAAAATCACCTTGGCACGCTGGAAGTAGATGATCGTCACCCTCAGCGATTCCAGTGAAGTGGCCGCCGCGCGGCGGGCGGCGCACAGCCGGGCGCAGGATCTCGGCTTCGACGAGCAGACGGCCGGCCGCAGCGCTTTGGTGGCGACGGAGCTGGCGACGAACCTGCTGAAGCATGCGGGCCACGGCCAGATCCTCCTCGATCCCTATCGGGATTCGACCGGGAGCGGCCTCGAGATCCTCAGCCTCGACAAGGGACCCGGCATCGCCGATCTCGGCCGCGCCATGGCGGACGGCTATTCCACGGCGGGCAGCATGGGGACCGGGCTCGGCGCCGTCCGCCGCCAAGCCGATGAGTTCGCCGTCTATTCGCGCCCGAGCCTGGGGACGGTGATCATGGCGCGCATCCGCGACGCCAAGCCGGCGCCGGCGCCGACTCCCCCGATCGTCTCCCTCGGCGCCGTGGTGGCGCCGGTCGCCGGCGAGAGCGTCAGCGGGGACCGCTGGGGTTTCGCCGCTCCGCCGCTCGGGCCGACCCTGATGGCCGTCGACGGCTCGGGCCATGGTCCCCAGGCGGAGGCGGCGGCCGATGCCGCCATCGCCGCCTTCGAGCGCCATGCCGGCCAGGACTGCGTACCCCTGTTGGAGTTCATACATCGGGCCCTGGCGCCGACGCGGGGCGGGGCGGTCGCGGTGGCGCGCATCGACAGCGCGAAGGGCATGATTCGCTTCGTCGGCGTCGGCAATATCGCAGGCGCGCTGCTCAGCGAGGGCAAGCTCCAGCGCATGGTGTCCCACAATGGCGTGCTCGGCCATATCGCGCCGCGGATCCGCGAATTCACCTATCCCTTCAAAGGCGGCGTGACGGTGCTGATGCATTCCGACGGGCTGTCGTCGAAATGGAACCTCGGGAGCTATCCCGGACTCGGCACCAGCCATCCCAGCGTGATTGCCGGGGTGCTCTTCCGCGACCACAGGCGCGAGCGCGACGACGCCTCGGTTGTCGTGATGCGGATCGGGCCTTGAAGGCGCGCCTTCTCGCCGTCGCGATCCGGCGCGAGACGGATATCATCCTCGCGCGGCAGCGCTGCCGCAAAGTCGCGTGGCTTCTGGGATTCGATTCGCAGGACCAGACCCGGATCACCACGGCGGTGTCGGAGATCGTGCGCAACGCGCTGGAATATGGCGGCGGCGGCATGCTGGAATTCCATCTCGAGGAGCAGGGCGCCGGGCAGTCGCTGGAAATTTTCATCTCCGACCGGGGTACCGGGATCGCCAATCTCGAGGCCGTCCTCGCCGGCACCCACCGCTCCGTCACCGGCATGGGAATCGGGATCACCGGCGCGCGCCGCTTGATGGATCGCTGTGAGATCCAGAGCGCGCCGGGGAGCGGCACCACGGTCCGCCTCGGCAAGAACCTCCCGGGCCCGGCGCGCCGGCTTCCCAGCAGCGAGCTCGTCAGGATCGCCGCGGCGCTGACCCAGCAGGACAGCCTCGACCCGGCAGCGGAAATCGCGCGCCAGAACCAGGAATATCTGCTGCAGCTGGAGGAGGTGCGCCAAGGCCAGGAACGACTGGAGGAGATGAATCAGGAGCTGCAGGATACCAATCGCGGCGTCGTCGCCCTCTATGCCGAGCTCGCCGACCGCGCCGACCATCTGCGTCGGGCCGACGAGCTGAAGTCGCGCTTCCTCTCCAATATGAGCCATGAATTCCGCACGCCTCTCAACTCGATCCTGGCCCTCTCGCGCCTGCTGCAGACGAGGAGCGACGGGGAGCTGACGCCCGAGCAGGAGAGGCAGGTCAATTTCATCCGCCAGGCGGCGGAGAATCTGACCGAGCTGGTGGACGATCTGCTCGATATCGCCAAGGTCGAGGCGGGCAAGACCGTGGTAAGCGCGGCCGAGTTCGAGGCGACCGACCTGTTCAGCACCTTGCGCGGCATGCTGCGCCCGCTGCTGGTCGGCGACGACGTCGCCCTCGTCTTCGAGGAGCCCAGCGGCCTGCTGCCGCTGGTGACCGATGAGGGGAAGGTGTCCCAGATCCTCCGCAATTTCATCTCCAACGCCATCAAATTCACCGAGACCGGCGAGGTCCGCGTCTGGGCGGAGGCGGGACCTGAGACGGATCAGATCACTTTCCATGTGCGCGATACGGGCGTGGGGATCGCCGAAGCGGATATCGAGGCCATCTGGCAGGAGTTCGCTCAAATCTCCGGACCGCGCCAGGCGAAGGTCAAGGGCACCGGCCTGGGCCTTCCCCTCTCGCGGCGCCTGGCGGAGCTGCTTCAAGGCTCGGTGAGCGTCGCCAGCCGGCTCGGCGAGGGATCTACCTTTTCCCTTACCCTCCCGCGAATCTATCCTCTGCACCCCGAGACGAGCGATCTGGATGAGCGGCTCACGATCGAGCCTGGTCGCCTGCCCATTCTCGGCGTCGAGGACAATGCGGCCGATGCCTTCGCCTTCGAGCGGGCGCTGGCCGGCACCCATTATCAGCTCATTTCCGTCCGCAGCGTGGCAGATGCGAAGCGAGTGCTGGAACGGGTCTCCCCCGCCGCCATCCTGCTGGATATCATGCTGGTGGGCGAGGACAGCTGGCGCCTGCTCATCGATCTGAAGCAGCGCGAGCTGACCCAGCGCATTCCCGTCATCGTCGCCTCGACCACCCAGGACGAGCGCAAGGCCCGAAACCTCGGCGCCGACGACTACATCCACAAGCCGATCGACTCGCGGAGGCTGATCGCGGCCTTGGATGCCCTCACCGGCGAGCACAACATCATCCGGGTTCTGGTGGTGGATGATCAGGAGATTCCCCGATATCTCGTCCGCCAGCTCCTGCCGCGGGGATCCTTTGAGATCCGGGAAGCCGATGGGGTCGATGCTGCGCTGCGGCAAATGGAGCGGGAACAGATCGATGTCGTGCTCGTTGATCTACATATGAGCCCCCGGGGAGGCGGCGAGCTGCTGGACGAATTGTCGGCCCGGGCAGCCACCCGCGAGATCCCGGCCATCGTCATGACCTCCATGGCTCTCCAGGAGATCCCGGAGCTGGCCCAGAGCAATTTATGCAAGATCTTGTCGAAATCCGAACTGACCGCGGAGACGCTGATCTCCGCGATCCGGCAGGCGGTTGGTCCTCAAGCGAGGGGGCTGCCGTGACGGATCGCGAGGTCGCGAAGATCCTGGTGGTCGACGACAACGAGGCGGGTCGCTATCTCAAATCCCATGCCTTGAAGGGCCACGGCTATGCCCTGCTCGAGGCCGCCACCGGCAAGGGCGCCTTGGCCCTGCTCGAGGCCGAGAGCCCCGATCTCGTCCTGCTCGACGTCAGGCTTCCCGATATGAGCGGGTTGGAGGTCTGCCGCCAGATCAAGTTCGACCACCCGGCAATCGTCGTGCTGCAGACCTCCGCGGCCTTCGTGCGGCCGGCCGATCGCGCCTCGGCGCTGGCCGGCGGCGCCGATTCCTATCTGATCGAGCCCATCGAGCCCGAGGAGCTGGTGGCCGCGGTGGGCGCCTTGTTGCGCATGCGCCGCGCGGAACGGCAGCTGCGCGAGGCCAATCAGGAGCTGAAGCGGCGCGTGCGCGACCGGACCCGCGAGTTGAGCGCGGCGAAGGAACGCTTGGCCGCCGAGATGGAACATCGGGCCAAGGCGGAGGAGGCGCTGCGCCACGCCCAGAAGCTCGATGCCATCGGCCGCCTCACCGGCGGCATCGCTCATGATTTCAATAATCTTCTTACGGTCGTCCTCGGCAATCTCAGCCTGATGGAGGTGAACCTTCGCAAGCCCGCCCCCTTGGTCGTGGACAAACTCATGAAGCTTGTCAGCAGCGGCCGCAAGGCGGTTCAGGATTGCGAGCGGCTGACGCGCCAATTGCTGGCCTTCGCGCGGCGCGACCCGCTGCGGGCGGAGACCGTGGATCTCACCTTGACGCTGGCGGAGTTCGAAGGCTTTCTCAAAGGCATCCTGGGCGAGAAGGTCGAGCTCGACGTGAAGCTCGGTTCGGGGCTCTGGCCGCTGCAGATCGACGCGGGGCAATTGGAAACGACGATTCTCAATCTCGCGATCAATGCCCGCGATGCCATGCCGGAATGGGGCCGGCTGCAGATCGAGAGCGCCAATGCGGAATTGGCGCGGCCCCTGCCCCCCCTCAGCGGCAATACCTTCAGGCCGGAGGAGATCCCCGCCGGCGACTATGTCCAGGTAAGCGTCCGCGATACCGGGGAGGGCATGTCCCCCGATGTCATGGCGCTCGCCATCGAGCCCTTCTTCACCACCAAGGACGTCGGCAAGGGCAGCGGGCTTGGCCTCAGCCAAGTTCATGGCTTCGTCAAGCAATCCGGCGGATTCATCACCATCGCCAGCACGCCGGGCCAAGGCACCACGGTCGAGCTCTACTTTCCGCGCTCCAAGGGCGGCGCCGCCCTTGCGATGGCGGACCATGAGACCTTGGGCGACTTGCCGGAGGGCCAGGAGACCATTCTGGTCGTCGAGGATGACGATCGCGTCCGCGATGCGGTGCTGGGCATGCTGGAGAGCCTCGGCTACCGCGTGCTCTACGCCAGCAACGGGCCCGAGGCGCTCGAGATCCTGGAGGATGGCGAGGAGGTGGATCTGTTGTTCAGCGACATCGTCATGCCTCGGGGCATGACGGGCGTCGAGCTGGCGCGGGAAGCCCGCCGGCGCCGCCCGGATATGAAGATCCTCCTGACCTCGGGATTTGCCGGCGGCCGTTCGGGTCGGGAGCCGTCCACGACCCCGCAAACCGGAGAGTTTGCGTTTCTCCCCAAGCCTTATACCGTGTCGGACCTCGCGCGCCGGTTGCGCGAGACCTTCCGGGTGCCGGCAGCGGCGACACCTCGTTGAGTTGATGGCCTAGGGAGAAGCAAGGAATGACGCACTGGAATACCAGTGATGCGGAGACGGCCAAGGAGGGCCGGGTGGCGGGAAGCTCCCGCCGCGTGCTGGTGGTCGAGGATGAGACCCTGGTCGCCATGATGCTCGAAGAGATGCTTCAGGAGCTGAATTGCAGCGTGCTCGGGCCCGCCGGCGATCTGGCGGAGGCGATGGGGTTTGCGGAGAAGGGCGAGTTCGACCTCGCCTTGCTGGATGTCAGCCTGCGCCGCACGCCGAGCTTCCCCGTCGCCGAGATCCTCCAGAAGCGAGGCATCCCCTTCGCCTTCATGACCGGCTATGGCGTCCAGGACTTCCCCCCGGCCTATCAGCAGCTTCCGCGACTCTCCAAGCCCTTCGACCTCCCCGATCTCCAGCGCGCCCTGAAGGTCCTGACGGGGTAGGGGCCCGCTTAGTTTTTACTTCCTCATCTGACTTTCCCGGCTTCGTTTTCTGCCCCCTCGCCCCCGGAACGGGGGAGAGGGTCGGGGTGAGGGGGTTTGTCGACTGGGTACACTGCCTCGGTCGACATCATCTCCGCGGATACACCCCCTCACCCTAACCCTCTCCCCCCTATCGGGGGGCGAGGGGACTCAAAGAGAGGCGAGGGGACTGAACGGGTCACGCATAATTAACGGCCGCCGCCTAGAACTGGTCCCCTGTCGGAAAGCAGGGGGGCGGCATGGCTTTGTGCTGGGTCAAGGTCATCAGGAGCGACGGCGGCGGCATCAGCGATTCCGTCTATGTCGACGGCAACTACGCCGACATCGCCGGCGCCATCGGCACGCCCTTCCGGACCGAGACCGGCCAGAACACCTTCGAGACCCTCGATGCCGGCTTAGCGGTCACCTGGCAAAAGACCCTGGTGATCAAGAAGCCGCCGGACAATCAAGGCAGCAATCCGGTTCTCGTGACCCTCGATCCCGCGGTGAGCGCGTGAGGAGGGCCCGCGCGGCGCTGCTGGCGGCAGCGCTTCTGCTGCTGGCGGCCTGCGCCTCGCCGGTGCGCACCACCGAGCTCGCCCATATCGACCAGTTCGCCGGCTATCGCTACACGACGCTGGACAAAAAGGCGCCCAAGACGATCGACAAGGCCGCGGTGATCCTCACCTTCTCGGGCGGGGGCACGCGAGCCGCCGCCTTGGCCGACGGCGCGCTCCGTGCCATGGCCGAGACCCCCGTCAAGGCTGGCGACACCATGCTCCCCTTCGCCAGCCAGATCGATCTCGTCTCCTCGGTCTCGGGCGGCAGCGTGACGGCGGCCTATTTTGCCCTCGGCGGAATCGATGGCCTGAACTCTCTGGAGAGCGATTTCCTCGAGAGCGATGTGATGAGCGCCCTGATCTGGAGCACGCTGTTGGATCCGGCCCGGCTGCTCTATCCGCGCATCGATATCCTGGTGAGCTATCTCGATGAGAAGGTCTTCCACCAGAAGACCTATGCCGATCTCATCGCCGTGGACGAGCCGGGCCGCAACCGGCGGCCCTATGTGCTGTTGAATGCGGCCGATATGTCGAGCGGCAGCGTCTTCTCCTTCAACCAGGACCAGTTCGACCTGATCTGCGCCGATCTCTCCCAGCTCAAGATCGCCGATGCCGTGGCCGCTTCGGCGGCTTTCCCCGTCGCCCTCAGCGCGCTCACCATCCGCAACCGCGCGCCCTGCGCGGCCCAGCGCCAGGCGCCCGCCACGCCCGGCACGGGCTGGACCTCCAGCCCGGCGGGACCGCTGCCCAAGCGCCTGGCCAGTGACGTCGCCGCCGAGACGGATGAGGGGGTGAGCTATCCCGCCGCGGAGAATCTGGCGCGCTTCCGGCGCGGCACCGTCGCCCTCGGCTATCTCAATCGCGATGGCAAGAACGACTACATCCAGCTGCTTGACGGCGGCATCGCCGACAATATGGGCCTCACCATGCCGCTCACCTTGCTCACCTCCCCCGGCGAATCCCCTTCCTTCCTCAACTGGGCCAATACCGGCAAGGCCGACAAGCTGCTGCTGCTCGTCGTCAACGCCCGCAGCCAGTCGGAGAATGACTACGGCACCCGACCCCGCCCGCCCAGCACCTTCAACACCCTGTTGACCACGATCGGCACGCCGATCGATGCCACCAGCTTCCAGCTCCTCGGCAAGATCGATGCCGTGGTCGACGGCCCCTATAATCCGAAAGCCGTGGTCATGGTGGGCTTCGACTTCATCGCCGATCCCGGCTGTCGGGCCCATTTCCAGGGCATGGCGACGAGCTGGACCCTGCCGCGGGACCAGGTCCGGGAGCTCATCGCGCTCGGCAAGGCCATGGTCCTGCAATCTCCGGACTACAAGGCGATGGTGACCGCGCTCGGCGGCAGCGTCCCGCCCGCCAACCCGTCGGTCGAGCAGATCTGCCGACCGTATGGGGCCAAACCCAGCTAGGAGGGGCGCCGGGGGCTTTGCCTTGGGCATCCCTGCAGCCTATATATCGCCGCAATCATGCACCGTTTCGCCAATCCTGGACGGTTCCTGCGCCTGAGTGCGGCCGTGCTGCCGTGGGTCACGGCGGGAGCCATCGTCTGCCTCGCCACCGGCCTGATCTGGGGCTTCGTCTTCGCGCCCCCCGACTACCAGCAGGGGGAAAGCGTGCGGATCATCTATATCCATGTGCCCGCCGCCTGGATGGCGATGTTCGTCTACACCTGTATCGCGCTCGCCAGCGCCAGCGCGCTGATCTGGCGCCATCCTTTGGGCGATCTGATCGCGCGGGCCGCCTCGCCCCTGGGGGCGGGCTTCGCCTTCATCGCGCTGGTGTCGGGCTCCCTCTGGGGCAAGCCCATGTGGGGCACCTATTGGGTCTGGGACGCCCGCCTGACCTCCATGCTGATCCTGTTCTTCCTCTATCTCGGACATATGGCCCTGCTGAATGCCTTCGACGATGCCAGCCGCGGCAATAAGGCGGCCGCCATCCTGGCCCTCGTCGGCTTCGTCAACGTGCCGATCATCAAATTCTCGGTCGATTGGTGGAACACGCTGCATCAACCGGAGAGCGTGTTCCGCATGGGCGGGCCCACGATCGATTCCTCGATCCTGATCCCGATGATGATTACGGCCCTGGGCTTCACCCTCTTCTTCCTCAGCCTGCTGATCCTCCGGGTCCGTTCCGAGTTCATCGCCGCGCGACTGCGAGTGATGGCTGCGGCGGCAGGTCGCTGAGCCCTGCCCCGCGCGATCGGCTAGATTTCCTCTCATGGACAGGATCGAGACCTATCTCGCCATGGGCGGCTATGCGGCCTATGTCTGGGCGGCGCTGGCCGTGGCCGCGGTGGTGATGATCGGCCAGGTCGTCCTGACGCTCCGGACGCTCCGCCGGCGCGAGGCCGCGCTGGCCGAGCTCGAGGCTGTCCGGCAGCGCCGCCGTAAAGCGGTGAGCAAATGACCCGCAAGCGCCGGCGCCTGCTCTTCGTGGTCATCGGCATGTCGATGCTCGCCATCGCCACCGGCCTCGTCCTCTACAGCCTGCGCAGCGGCATCGTCTTCTTCTACAGCCCCAGCGACCTGATGGCGCAGCCCGCGGCCATGGGCCGGGATGTGCGGCTCGGCGGGCTTGTGGAGAACGGCAGCGTGGTCAAGGATGGCGATGGCGTGACCACCCGCTTCCGCGTGACCGATCTGAAGAAATCGCTGCCCGTCGCCTATAAGGGCGTGCTGCCCGACCTCTTCCGCGAGGGCCAGGGTGTGGTGGTGGAAGGCAGCCTGCAGCCCGACGGCAGCTTTCGGGCGAGTGAGGTCCTGGCCAAGCATGACGAGAAATACATGCCCCCGGAAGTGGCCAAAGCCCTGAAGGCGAGCGGCGAGTGGCGGCCCGAGGGACAACAAGGCCAGGGACAACAAGGCCAGGGTCAGGGCCAAGGCCAACAACAACCGAGCGCATCGCCATGATCCTCGAATTCGGCCATTTCGCCTTGGTGCTGGCCCTCCTGGTCGCCGGCTTGCAGACGGTGGTGCCGCTGGTGGGGGCGTCGCGCGGCGATGCCCGGCTGATGGAATTCGCCCGGGTCGCCGCCTTGGCGCAGCTCGCCTGCGTCGCCATCGCCTTCGGCGCCCTTCTGCATGCCTTCATCACCTCGGATTTCACCGTCGCGGCCGTGGCGAACAACTCCAATTCCCGGCAGCCGCTGCTCTACCGGATCGCCGGGCTCTGGGGCAATCACGAGGGCTCGCTGCTGCTCTGGATCTCAATCCTTTCGGTCTATGGCGCGGCC
>DATHQQ010000728.1:0-3450 GCA_035482595.1 Verrucomicrobiia bacterium | reverse complement strand
TTCGGATCGAGCCCATGCTGGAGCTTCGCCTCGATCGGGGCCACCCGGTCCGCATCCGGCTTGAAGGCGAGCGCGCGCTGCCACTGGAAGCGGGCCTCGTTGCGCCGCCCGAGCTTCCAATAGATATCGCCCAGATGGTCGTTGAGCACGGAATCGCCGGGCTCCAGCGAGACGGCCTTCTCCTGATAGACGACCGCCTTGTCATACTGGCCCAGCCGGTAGTAGGCCCAGGCGAGGCTGTCGACGATGAAGCCGTCGTCGGGCTTCTGCTCCACGGCCTTCTGCAGCATCTTGATCGCTTCCTTCAGATGCTCGCCGCGGTCGACCCAGGTGTAGCCGAGATAGTTCAGCACATAGGGATGGTCCGGCTGAAGCTGGAGCGCCTTCTTGAAATCCTTCTCCGCCAGCGGCCATTGCCCGCTGCGCTCGAGCGCGATGCCGCGGAAGTAATAGACCGCCCAATCCTCGGGCCGCGTGGGGCCCATCCGGGCGATGGCGGTGTCATAGGCCTTCACCGCATCGGCGAACTGCTTGGTGGCGCGCAGCGTGTCGCCCAGCTCGATCGCCGCCTCCGACCGGTCGGCCCGGCTGGCGACCAGCTTCTTCAGATAGGCGACCGCCTCATCGTCGCGGCCGAGCCGGTGCAGCTCCTCGCCCACCTTGACCTCGGCCTGCCAGCCATAGGGCGCATCGGGCGGCACCTGACGATAGGCGGCCAGGGCGTCGGCGGTCCGGTTCTCGGCGTCGAGGATATCGGCCAGCAGGGCCAGATAGATCGGGTCGTCGCCGCGCGCATAGAGCGCCATCCGGGCGAGCAGAAGGGCGGCGTCGTTGGAGGACTCGGTCTGCAGCAGGACGGAGAGCTGGAAGAGAGCCTCCCCCATGCCGTCGAGGGAGGTGGCCACGATCGGCGCTGTCTTCGCCCCGCTCTCGGCCGCCTTGCGCAGGGATTGGGTCAGGAGATTGTTGGGATGGCCCTGATCGAAGCTGTCGTAGAGGGCGAGGGCCTCCTTCTTCTTGCCCTGGCGGAGATCGAAATTGGCCACGATATCGACCATGCGGAAGGCCTGCTCATTGGCGAGCTGCATGGCCTTGGCATAGTGCTCCCCCGCCTCGGTGGACTTGCCCGCCTTGTCGGCGAGCAGGCCGAGCTGGAGCTGATAGAGCGGCTCGAAGCCGTTGACCGCACCCAGCGGCAGCAGCGCCTTCTCGGCCGCATCCAGCCCGGCAAGCTCGAGCTGGGTCCAGGAACGCAGCATCGGCTTCAGGAAGCGCTCCAGCCCTTCGCCCTTGATATCCGCGAGATAGTTGTCTGCGCCGGCATAGTCGCCGGCCTTCGCCCGGTCGATGGCAAGCCCGACCCGCGCCACCCCGTCCAGGGCGCCGGCGGCCTGCAGCCGCTTGGCCAAAGAGAGGGCGTCGCTCATCTGGCCCTCGCTCACCATCAGATTGTAGTCGGTGCGCAGGAGCTGGACATTGTCCGGATCGGCGGCCAGCGCGAAGCGCAGGAGATCGACCGCCGCCCCCAGATCGCCCGACGCCTGGGCAAAGCGGCTGGCCAGATAATGGCCGAGCGGCGAGGGCAGCATGTCGGGCAAGGGCTCCGTCGTCGGCGGGGTATCCGCCGTGGCGGCGAGAGCGGTCAGCATCATCCCGCCGAAGGCGGCCGGGCCGGCAAGACGCCGGAGGGAGAGTCCAAAGGGAAAGGGCAAGGCGGCAGGCTCCGCTGTCGGTCAAGGAAGCCGAGAACATAGTCCAAGCCACCGCCCGGCGCCACCCGGGCGGCAAGCCCCGCCGGGAGCCCCTAAGAGCCCTCTACATGTTCGGATAGTTCGGCCCCCCGGCACCCTCGGGCACCACCCAATTGATGTTCTGGGTCGGATCCTTGATGTCGCAGGTTTTGCAGTGGACGCAGTTCTGGGCATTGATCTGGAGCCGCGGATTGAGCCCGTCGGCATCGCGCACGATCTCATAGACCCCGGCCGGGCAGTAGCGCTGCTCCGGCGCCTCATAGAGCGCCAGATTGATCTCGATCGGAACGCCCGGGTCCTTCAGCACGAGATGCGGCGGCTGGTTCTCCTCATGGTTGGTGCTCGAGAGGAAAACCGAGGACAGGCGGTCGAAGGAGACCACGCCATCGGGCTTCGGATAGTCGATGGCCATGGCCTCGTTGGCCTTCATCAAATGCGTGTGATCGGGGGTGTGGTGGAAGGTCCAGGGCGCGCGGCCGCGCAGGACATAGGTGTCGATGGCCGAGCCCAGCAGCCCGCCCCACATGCCGAGGTGGAAGGAGGGGCGGATATTGCGCACCTTCTTCAGCTCCGCCCAGACCCAGCTCTTCTTGACCTTGTCGCTGTAGGTGGTGAGCTCGCCCGGGACATCGCCCGCCAGGGCGTCGAAGGCCGCCTCGGCCGCCAGCATCCCGGTCTTCATCGCCGTATGGCTGCCCTTGATCTTGGGCACGTTGACGAAACCGGCCGCGCAGCCGATGAGCGCACCCCCGGGAAAGGTCAGCTTGGGGATCGCCTGGAATCCGCCTTCGTTGATCGCGCGCGCCCCATAGGCGACGCGCCGGCCGCCCTCGAAGGTCGGCCGGATGGCCGGATGGGTCTTGAAGCGCTGGAATTCCTCGAAGGGATTGAGCCAGGGATTGGCGTAGTCGAGGCCGATGACGAAGCCGACCGCCACCTGGTTGTTCTCGATATGATAGAGGAAGGAGCCGCCATAGACGTCGCTGGTCAGCGGCCAGCCCACGGTATGGACGATCTTGCCCGGCACATGCTTGGCCTGATCGATCTCCCACAGCTCCTTGATCCCGATGCCGTAGGTCTGGGGATCGATGCCCGCCCGCAGGTTGAAGCGATGGACCAGGGTCTTGGTGAGGGAGCCGCGGCAACCCTCGGCGAACAGGGTCAGCCGTCCATGCAGCTCGACGCCCGCCGTGAAATTCCCCGTCGGCTGGCCGTCCTTGCCCACGCCCATATTGCCGGTGGCCACACCCTTCACCCGGCCGGAATCGTCATAGAGAACCTCGGCTGCGGCGAAGCCCGGATAGATCTCCACCCCCAGCCCCTCGGCCTGCTGGGCCAGCCAGCGGCAGAGATTGCCCAGGCTGATGATGTAATTGCCCTTGTTGTGCATCTGGGGCGGGGTCGGCAGGCGGAGGGCATGCTTCTTCGTCAGCAGCAGGAAATTGTCGTCGACCGCCGGCGTATTGAGGGGTGCCCCCTTCTCCTGCCAGTCGGGGATCAGCTCATTCAGGGCGATGGGCTCGAAGACCGCGCCGGAGAGGATATGGGCGCCGATCTCGGCTCCCTTCTCGATGACGCAGACCGAGGTCTCGCGCCCCGCAGCGGCGGCGAGCTGCTTCAGGCGGATCGCCGCCGACAGGCCGGTGGGGCCGCCGCCGACGATCACCACGTCATAGCTCATCGATTCCCGTTCCATGGC
>DATHQQ010000727.1:0-2557 GCA_035482595.1 Verrucomicrobiia bacterium | reverse complement strand
GTGCCTTTTTTTCTGTGCGGTGAGGCGAAATGAGAGATGCGGTGAGATGTCCGATTTGCGGCCAGCAACTCGTGGATGGTCGGCCTTCGCCGACCATGACGGTTGAAAAAGTGAGGCTTCGCGGCTCTCAATCCTACGGTGCCGCAACAAGACGGTCATGATCGGCGGTTCTGGACCGCTTTCCGGCCTGCCGCGATTTTTCCTTGCGCCCCGGTCGGATTCCCGTAACGTCCGGAGCGTTTTCGACGCCGCAAGGGGGAGCCTTCGATCATGGCGCCAAGCTGGAAATTCAGATTCGACGGCCGCATCCTGTTCATCGGCTATGGCTCGGTCACGCGCTGCACCTTGCCGCTGATCGAGCGCCATTTCGACATGCCGCTCTCCCATGTCACCGTGATCGATGCCGAGGATCGCTCCGTCGAGATCGCCCCCTTCGTCGCCAAGGGGGTGAATTATGTGGTCGAGCCCATCTTCCGCAAGAACATGGCCGCCGTGCTCTCCCGCTATGCCGGCCATGGCGATCTGATCCTCAATCTCTCGGTCGAGGTGAGCTCGATAGATGTGATGGCCTGGTGCCAGAAGAACCGCGTCCTCTATCTCGACACCTGCATCGAGCCCTGGGCCAATTACTACGACAATCCCAAGATCCCCGAGGAGCAGCGCACCAATTATTTCCTGCGCTACACCGCCCGGGAGAAGGCGAAGAAATGGGGCGACAGGGCGACCTCCGCCCTGATCACCCATGGCGCCAACCCGGGCCTCATCAGCCATTTCGTCAAGCAGGGGCTGCTCGAGATCGCCAAGCGCAAGAAGCTGAAGGTCGACAAGCCGCATTCGCGCGAGGAATGGGCGGCGCTCGCCCAACGCCTTGGCACCAAGGTCATCCATGTCGCCGAGCACGACCTCCAGGTCGCCAATGTGCCCAAGCGGCCCGGGGAGTTCGTCAATACCTGGAGCATCCCCGGCTTCTGCGGCGAAGGCGCCCAGCCGGCGGAGCTCGGCTGGGGCAGCCATGAGAAGCGCCTGCCCGCCGACGGCAACCGCCACAAGGTCGGGCCGAAATGCGCCATCTATCTCGACCGGCCCGGCTGCATGACCCAGATCCGGTCCTGGACGCCTATCGGCGGGCCGATGACCGGCTTCCTCATCACCCATGGCGAGGCGATCACCCTGGCCGACTATCTGACGGTCTGGAAGAAGGACCGCCCCGCCTATCGCCCGACGGTCCACTACGCCTATCACCCGAGCAACGACGCCGTGCTCTCGGTGCGCGAGTTCATCTCGCGCGACTTCCAGGTCCAGTCCAAATGGCGGCTGATGAACGAGGAGATCGTCGAGGGCATCGACGAGCTGGGCGCGCTCCTGATGGGCGATCACGGCGCGCTCTGGTACGGCTCCCAGCTCTCCATCGAGGAGGCGCGCGAGCTCCTGGGGCCGCAATACAATGCGACCTCGATCCAGATCGCGATACCGGTGCTGGCCGGCGCCATCTGGCTGATCGAGCATCCCGAGGAGGGGCTGCTCGAGCCCGAGGACCTCGACCACGAATTCGTGCTGGAGATCTGCAAGCCCTATCTCGGCCCCGTGGTGGCGGTCACCAGCAATTGGACCCCGCTCAAGGGCCGCGGCAAGCTCTTCCCCGAGCCCGGCCTCGACTGGAAGGATCCCTGGCAGTTCCAGAATTTCCGGATGAGCTGAGTAGCTGCAGAACGATCCGATCCGTTCGGATCACTTTCTTCCGTCATTCCCGCTTTCGCGGGAATGACGAGTGGGAGAGAGGCCGCGTCAGCCTGATCGAACAGCGGCAGTTCCCCTAAGGCAGCCAGCTCCAGTCCAGCGGGCGAAGCGCGGCCAGCTTGATGGGGCCCATGTAGAGAGTGCCGTCCTGGATGGTCAGCGGCAGCTTGACCTGGGGCGGGCCGCCCTCCGGTGGGGTGGCGGCGAGGGCGGCGAACATGAGCTTCGCCCCTTGGGCGGTTCCCGCCGGCAGGACGCCGGCCGTCACGAGCTTGTCCAGCAGGCTGCCGATATTGACGATGGCGAAGCTGCCGGCGAAGAGGGGCTGCAAGGCCCGGTCGAAGGCCAGGGTCGCATCGCCCTTGAGCCAGAGTCCGCCCCAGAGCAGCTGCAGCTCGCGCAGCTCCACATCGCCCCCGGCCCCGCTCCAGGCCGGCAGCGCCTCGCGCGGCGGGCCGGCGGGGATCGGCCCCATTACCTGGGCGACAAGATGGGCGCTGTAGATCTCGCGACCCAGCGGTGCATCGATGCCCTCCGGCAGGGTCAGCCGCGAGAGATGGGCGATCAGGTCGAGGCTGCTGCGGCTCGGATCCGTTGGCGGCGGCGCGGGGAAGCGGCCGTCGACGGCCAGGCCTTCGACCAGGGTCTTGCCGATCCGGCTGTCGTCGATGGCGCCATGGGTCAGCGTAAAGCCGAAGCGGTCGGCCTCTAGCCCGTCCTTCAGATGCACGTCGAGGCCGAGCAGCTCGGCGGCGATCCCGATCTCCCGCGCTTGCGTTCCGGCGAGGGACAGCTTCTGGCTGCCGAGGGCGGTGAATTG
>DATHQQ010000726.1:0-2030 GCA_035482595.1 Verrucomicrobiia bacterium | reverse complement strand
CGACTATTCCTTCTGGACTGGCTCGCTAGCGGCGATCATTGCGGGCGTGGCCTGCGGCTTCTTCAACGGCTATCTCATCTCCTATCTCCGCCTTTCGCCCTTCGTGGTGACCCTGGGCATGCTCAGCATCGGGCGCAGCCTCGCGCTCGCCATCTCCAACAACAAGTTCTTCTACCAGTTCGGCCATGACCAGAAGCTGCTGATCGAGATCGGCGGCGGCCGCACCTTCGGCATCGCCAATCCGGTCATCATTCTGGTGGCGCTCACGCTGATCATGGGCTTCGTGCTGCGCTATACGCGCTGGGGCCGGCATCTCTATGCCATCGGCGGCAATGAGAATGCGGCGCGGCTGGCCGGCGTGCCGGTCGACCGGCTGAAGATGTCGGTCTATGTGCTCTCGGGCTTCATGACGGCGATCTCCGCCATCCTCTCGGTCGGCTGGCTGGGCTCGGTCACTAACGGCATCGGCATCGGTTACGAGCTCCGGGTCATCGCGTCCACCGTCATCGGCGGGGCGAATCTTCTGGGCGGCGAGGGCGGGGCCTATGCCGCCTTCATCGGCGCCGCCCTCATCGAGGTCATCCGCAATAGTTTGCTGCTGGCGGGGGTCAATCCCTATTGGCAGGGGACCTTCGTCGGCTTGTTCATCATCTTGGCGGTGCTGCTTGAGCGCCTTCGGGGCCGCAAGGTGGATTCATAAATGCAAGGCGCCACGCAACCCCTTGGGAGGAAGCCATGAAGCGATTGTTGTTGGCTGCCGTCGCTGTCGCGCTCTTCGCGGTTCCCGGACTCTCCAACGCGCAGCAGAAGTACAAATTCGCCCTGGTGCCAAAGGCGATGAACAATCCCTTCTTCGATCTGGCGCGCGACGGCTGCATGCAGGCCATGAAGGAGCTGCCGAACGTCGAATGCGTCTATATCGGCCCGGCGGAGCATACGGAATCGGAGCAGGTCCAGATCGTCCAGGATCTGATCACCAAGGGCATCGACGGCATCGCCGTCTCCTCCTCCAATGCCGCGGCCATGGCCGTGGCCCTCAAGGCGGCGCAGGCCGCGAACATTCCGGTCGTCACCTGGGATTCCGATCTGCTGCCCCAGGATCAGGGCGAGCGCGCCGCCTTCATCGGCACGCATAACTACGATATCGGCGTCAATCTCGCGAAGATCGCCCAGGGGATGAAGCCCAAGGGCGGCAAGATCTGCCTGCAGACCGGCGGCGCCTCGGCGGCCAATCACAATGAGCGGCTCCAGGGTATCCGCGACACGCTGGGCGGGCGCAGCAACACCCAGCCGCCGGGCGATCCGCTCAAGGGCGAGAACGGCTGGACCGAGGTCGACGGCTGCCCGCTGATCACCAATGACGACAGCGCCACCGCCGTGCAGCAGCTGCAGGATATCCTGGGCAAATACGGCGATCTCGACGTCTATATCACCACCGGTGCCTTCACCCAGTGGTCGGACAACGCCTTCCGCCAGGCGATGGATCCCTACAAGGACAAGCTGAAGAGCGGCCAGCTGGTCTTCGTCTCGGCCGACACCCTCGACATGCAGATGCAGCAGTTGAAGGATGGGCTGAGCGACGGCCAGGTGGGCCAGAAGCCCTTCGATATGGGCAAGCTTGCCATGTATCGCCTGCTCGATCTGAAGAACGGCAAGAAGCTGAAGGATCCGGAATATACCGGTCTCGATGTCTGCACCAAGGACAATGCCGACAGCTGCAAGAAGTAATTTCTGTTGCACAGGGGCGGGCCATCTGCCCGCCCCTTTTCTTTGCCGGCGATGACTCGGTTGATTTTCCGGTGGACCGGCGATAGCCTCCGCCCATGGTCAGACAGCAGCCGGTTGCCGGCGCCACGCTCACCTCGCGATTTTGGTACCGCTGGTATAAATCCGGCGGCCCCCGCATCGCGCATTGACGCAGATCCGAAGCCGCCCCTCCAAGGCGGCTTTCGTGTATCTGACCCTCCACCACACGGATTTTCGCCAGGGATGAGCGGCCTCCAACCCCGAGGAGGTCACCATGATCCGTT
>DATHQQ010000725.1:0-4890 GCA_035482595.1 Verrucomicrobiia bacterium | reverse complement strand
TTCGGCGACCCCGCCGAATCCCGCCATGGTGCGGTCGTCGAGATTCTCATGCAGCTCGCGGATGTCGCGGATCGGCTTGAAGACCGCCGGCACGCCTTCGGGCGTGCGGCCGGAGAACTGCGCCGGCAGCGGCTCGATCTTGAGCCCGTCGATGGCGACCACCGTATGGCCGTCGTTCAGCATGTAATGCGAGAGCGTGAATCCCGCGGGCCCCAGGCCCACCACCAGCACCTTCTTGCCCGAATCGAGCTTGGCGAGCGGGTCACGCAGGTTGAGGGGATTCCAGCGGGTCAGCAGGCCGTAGATCTCGAAGCCCCAGGGCAGCTCCAAGATATCCTTGAGGGTGCGGGTCTCCGCCTGGGGAATGTCGACCGGCTCCTGCTTCTGATAGATGCAGGCCTTCATGCAGTCGTTGCAGATGCGGTGGCCTGTTGCCGCCGTCATGGGATTGTCCACCACGATCATGGCGAGCGCCCCCAGCGGCACGCCCTCGGCCTTCAGGCTGTGCATCTCGGAGATCTTCTCCTCGAGGGGACAGCCCGCGAGCGTCACCTGGAAGGGACTCTTCTTGAAGCCGCCGTCGCGCTCCTTCAGCCCGCGGCTGCAGGAATCCTTCCCCTGGTGATGGCAGAAGATGCAGTAGTGGGCCTGGTCGAGGGCGCCGGTCAGATCGGTGCCGGGATCGGTGAGGGCAAAGCCTTCGCGGTGACGGTGATGATGGGGATCGAGTTCGGCCATGGAGACGCCATGGCGATCGACGATCTCCACCGGCACCAGATGATAGGGATCGAGCTTGCGCGGCGCCTTGAACAGCACGCCGGCCCAATGCCTGGCGCGGCCGGCCTCGGTGAGCGTCGCCCAGGCGGCATAGCGGCCGGCAAGATCGAGATCGGCCTTGTTGGCCGCCTCGTCCGCCATCCAGGCGTTGACCTTGCGGGCGAAGGCGAGCTCGGTGAGAGGCTCTCCAAGCTGCTGCTCGAGAGCAGCGGTCAGCGCCTCGCCGTCGAAGCCCGCCGCGGCCTCGGGCTTATGGGCCTTCAGCGCCTGGCGCTGGACGAAGAGGCGCTTGCAGGTGAAGACCGGCGCCAAAGCGTGATGGCGCTCGGCCAATTCCTGCAGCTCGCGCCGGATGCCGAAGAGGCTGCCGATGAATTCCTCGAGATGGGGCGCCAGCTCGATGAGGAAGGCCGATTCCTCCTTGCCCGACGGCGGCCGGCTGCGGGCGGCCAGGAGGCGCTGGCCGAGCTCCGGGGCCAGGCTTTCGTGGAAGAGCGCATCGATGCGCGCCAGGCCCTCGCTGGCATAGAGATCGGCGAAGGCGAGGTCATGGGCAAGCCGGAGGTCGTTCACGCTCGAATCCATCAAGCCCATATTGATCAAACTTGCGGCGCCGTGAGGCTGAGGTATTGCCAGGCGACGGTCGCCGCGGCCAGCGCGGTGATCTCGGCCACGTCATAGGGCGGGGCGACCTCGACCACATCCATCCCGACGAAGTCGATGCCGGCGAGCTGATCCAGGATCGCCTTCACCTGCCAGGTCCAGAGGCCCCCCACCTCGGGCGTGCCGGTGCCGGGCGCCTGGGAGGGATCGAGGGCGTCGATGTCGAAGGAAAGATAGGTCTTGCCGTGGCCGACCTTGGCGCGGATCGCCTCGATCACCGCCTCGGGCCCGTGGCCATGGACCTCTTGCGCCGTCACGATGGTGACGCCCTTGCCCACCGTCCAATCCCAGATGTCGCGGGCCAGCGGCGAGCGGATGCCGATCTGGATCATGCGGTGGGGATCGACGAGCCCCTCCTCGATGGCATGGTAGAAGACGGCGCCATGGCCATAGACTTGGCCGAAGGTATCGGGCCAGGTATCGACATGGGCATCGAAATGGACGAGCCCGACCGGCCCCTGCTTCTTCGCCAGCGCGCGCAGCAGCGGCAGGGTGATCGCATGATCGCCGCCGAGGGTGATCAGATGCCGGCAGCGCGCCGCCTGCTCCTCGATCAGCCTGAGGCTCGCCAATGTGTCGCCCAGCGCGATCTCGAAATCGCCGATATCGGCGAAGGGCATCGCCTGGGGATTTCGCCAGTTCAGCGGATTGACGCCATCCACCAGCATGCGGCTGATGCCGCGGATCGCCATGGGCCCGAAGCGCGCCCCGGCGCGATGGCTGGTGCCGATGTCGAAAGGCACCCCGGCGCAGACGATGGGCGCATCGCGGTCCTCATTGGCCGTGCCCAGGAAGCTCGGCCGGGTGGAGAATGTCGGTACGACTGCCATGATCAGCTCTCAGCATTCCGGAGCCGGCTGTTCTAGCCGATGGAAACCGGCGGCGCTACTGCCGCAAGACCCTCAGGACGCTATGGGGATTGGAGTCGCCAAAGAAGGAAGAGAACCCACAGAGACACAGAGGCACGGAGGAGGTCGGTTAACGCGTCCCTCCGCAGTCAGGCGAGCGCCAGAAGAATGCTTTCTCTTCTGTTTCTCTGTGCCTCTGTGGTTAATTCTTCACTGTCTTCCCGTCAGATCACCGCGAGCGATTTCAGCTTCCCCGACTGCACCAGCGCCTTGGCGGCGGCGATGTCGGGATACATGGCGCGGTCCTGGTCCCAGGAGGCGACGGATTGGCGCAGCACCGCCTTGGCCGACTCCAGCGCCGGCGAGGATTTGAGCGGCGCGCGCAAGTCGATGCCCTGGGCCGCGGCGAGGAGCTCGATGGCGACGATGCCGGCGGTGTTGTCCGCCATCTCCAGCAGGCGCCGCGCGGCGAAGGTCGCCATGCTCACATGATCCTCCTGATTGGCGGAGGTGGGCAGGGAATCGACGCTGGCCGGGTGGGCCAGGCTCTTGTTCTCGCTGGCGAGCGCCGCCGCCGTCACATGGGCGATCATGAAGCCGGAATTGAGTCCGGGATCGGCGACGAGGAAGGGCGGCAGGCCGCCCATATGCTGGTCGGTCAGGAGTGCGATCCGCCGCTCCGCCAGGGCCCCGATCTCGGCGATGGCCACGGCCATGGCGTCGGCGGCCAGCGCCACCGGCTCGGCATGGAAATTGCCGCCGGAGAGGATTTCGCCGGTATCGGCGAAGACCAGGGGATTGTCGGAGACGGCGTTGATCTCGCGCCCGATGACGCCGGCCGCATAGCGCAGCTGGTCGAGCACGGCGCCCATGACCTGGGGCTGGCAGCGCAGCGAATAGGGATCCTGCACCCGATCGTCGCCCTCGATATGGGAGCGGCGGATCTCGCTGCCGGCCATGAGCTTTGCCAGCGCCGCGGCGACCTCGATCTGGCCGGGCTGGCCGCGCAGCTGATGGATGCGGGGATCGAAGGGCGCATCGCTGCCGGCCGCCGCATCGACGCTCATCGCGCCCGTGACCAGCGCTGCGGCGAAGACCTGGGACGCGGCGAAGAGGCCAGCCGCCGCCAGCACGGCGGAGACCTGGGTGCCGTTGAGCAGGGCCAGCCCCTCCTTGGCGGCGAGATCCAGCGGCTTCAGCCCCGCCCGGGCGAGCCCATCTCGGGCAGGCCGGATGCGTCCCTCGATGCGCACCTCGCCCTCGCCCATGAGGGCGGCGCTCATATGGGCGAGCGGGGCCAGATCGCCCGAGGCGCCCACCGAGCCCTTGGCGGGGATGCAGGGATAGACCTCGGCATTGACCAGGGCCGCCAGCGCCTCGACGGTACCGCGCCGCACGCCGGAGGCGCCGCGGGTGAGCCCGTTGACCTTGGCGATCATGATGCCCCTGACCAGGCGATCCTCCAGCAGCGGGCCGGTGCCCGCGGCGTGGGAGAGGACGAGGCGGCGCTGGAGCTCGGTCACCGCCTCGGCGGGGATGCGGGTCTTGGCCAGGCTGCCGAAGCCGGTATTGACGCCATAGGCGGTGCGGCCCTCCTCGACGATCCGGCGCACCACCGCTGCCGAGGCCTCCACCGGGCCCCAAGCCGAGGGATCGATCTCGATCCTGCGCCGGTCGTCCAGCAGCCGCTCGAGATCACCGAGGGTGAGCTTGCCGGGACGGAGCCGGAAGACCTCATTGCCCATGATCAGGCCTCGCCAACTTGTCTATACAACTTCGGCTTGATAGCACGCGCCCGGTTCCGGGAAAAGCCAGGCCCGTGAAGCCCGCAAAAGGCAGCCTAGGTCCCGAACGGGACATCAGTTTCCCCCCATGTCGCCTAACGGGCAAATGATGTCGCCGCCGCACGGGGGAGCAAGGGCGGCCTTGACTAGCTTGTGCCGGCTAAAGGAAAACAGCTGATCGCGGCCGCTGGCCGCTGGCATGCAAGGACCTGGATCATGGCCGATGAAGGCGAACTCGATCTGAACAGCTTGTCGGACGACGATCTCGTGCAGCAGATGCACGACGATCTCTACGACGGCCTCAAGGAAGAGATCGAGCAGTCGGTCCATATCCTGCTGAACCGCGGCTGGACCCCCTATGACACCCTGACCAAGGCGCTGGTCGAGGGCATGCGCATCGTCGGCATCGACTTCCGCGACGGCATCCTCTTCGTGCCGGAGGTGCTCCTGGCCGCCAATGCCATGAAGGCAGGCATGTTCATCCTGCGCCCCCTGCTGGCCGAGACCGGCGCACCCAAGATCGGCAAGATGGTGATCGGCACCGTGAAGGGCGACATCCACGACATCGGCAAGAACCTGGTCGCCATGATGATGGAGGGCGCCGGCTTCGAGGTCGTCAATATCGGGATCAACAACCCGGTCGAGAACTATCTGAAGGCGATCGACGAGCATAAGCCCGACATCCTCGGCATGTCGGCGCTGCTCACCACCACCATGCCCTATATGAAGGTGGTCATCGACACGCTGATCGAGAAAGGCATGCGCAACGACTATGTCGTGCTGGTCGGCGGGGCGCCGCTGAACGAGGCCTTCGCCAA
>DATHQQ010000724.1:0-12812 GCA_035482595.1 Verrucomicrobiia bacterium | reverse complement strand
GGGCATGTCGGCCAGCAGCTTGTCGATCGCGGGGCCGCTCAACGACACGAGCTGTGCCCCGCAGCGCGCCGCGGCTTCCTCCACGGCGCCGTTCGGATGCGACATGGGCATCAGCAAGGCATCGATCTGGCCGGCGCAGAGCGCATCGAATTGCAAATTGGGATCGATCTCGCCGAGGCTCGCGAAATCCGAATCGCTCCAGCCCTCGGCCCGGATCAGAAGATCGGCGAGGACACGCTGCCCGCTGCCCTTGGCACCGACATTCACCTTCTTGCCCTTCAGATCGGCCAGGCTGGCGATGCCGGCGTTGTTGCGCGCGATCAAGGTGAGCGGCTCGCCATGGAGGGTGAACAAAGCGCGAAGCCCCTCGAAGGGCCCGGTCGATTGGAACGGCCCCAGCCCTTTCACGGCAAAATACTGCCAGTCGGACTGGACGATGGCCATGTCTTCCCAGCCGGCGCGCAGCGATACGATATTGGCAAGCGACCCTTGGGTGCTCTCCACGGCGCAGCGCAGCCCGTTCTGGGAGCGCTCCATGTTCACCATGGCGCAGATGGCGCCGCCGGCAGGGAAATAGACGCCGACCACCGGGGCCGTCGCCATGAACAATGTGCGCGGGGTCGTATCGGCCAGGACCGGGGCGGACGCGCTCAGCATCAGGCAGAGCAGAAGCATCAGGGGGCGTATCGGCATGGCCCTGCCTTCTATGCTCCCGCGGCCGGGCCGGCAAGGCCTTGCCAAGAATGGCGATGCTGGGCTACGGGGGCGCGGGACGAGTTCAGGCGGGGTTGGGCGAGACCGGCGCGGTCAGGGTATTGACGACGATGTCGCGCATGACATGGCCGATCGCATCGTCGAAGGCGTTCAGCACATCCTCGAACTTCGAGCCGGCCGCCTTGGCACGCTTTTCCGAATTGATGGCGCGCACGATCTTGCGCTGGGGCATGGCAACCAGCTTGGCGCTCATGCGGACCACCGCCGTCGGTATGGGATCGTCGCCGCGGTAGTCGGCCTCGAACTCGCGGAGATCGGTCTTCAGGATGAAGTCCGGCCTGAGTCCGGCAGATTCCGGCCCGACGGCGATGATCTTTCCCGTGCGCTCGAAGGATTCGACCAGCAGGCTCTGGATCATGCCCGGCGCATTGTCGGTCCAGGCCGCCTTCCCATAGTACTCCAAGGTAAAGGCGTTGTGGGTGAGCGCGATGCGCGAGCTGTCGATGCCGGCGGCGGCGGTGGGCAGCTCCACCACCAGCTGCCAATTCACCTGCGGCAGGTCGGGCGGGAAGGTGGTCTTCGGCGTCAAGGTGTAGAGCGTGGTCGGATCCTGGACTTTGGGCAGGATGTTGCAGCCGGCAACGAACAGGACACCGCCGATGAGAAAATCGCGCCGTTTCATTGCGCCTCGAATCCCTTCTGGCGATCGCCGAAGAAGAAGCGGGCGGGATCGCGCTCGATCTCGATCGAGACGCGGTTGAGGGTCTGGGCCAAAAGCCGCACCTCCGTGATCATCTGGCTGAGCTCATAGAGGCCTTGGGTGGCGAAATCGTGAATCGGCTGCCGGTTCTCCTGGATCAACCCGTCCAGGCTGCCGGCGGTCTTGTTGAGGGTGCCGGCCAATGTGCGGATCTGACCTACGGCCTTGTCGGCCGAGCCGACGAGCTTGCCCGTGCTGTCGCGCAGATCGCTGGCGAGCTTCTGGATCTCCAGCGCCGTGGCGGTCACCTGCTTCACCGCGGTGTCGGAGTCCGCAACCAGGCCGTCGAACCCGGCGGAGCCGTGGGCGAGGTCGCCGGTCAGATGGTCCAGATTGGCGAGGATCTCGGCGAAGGCGGTCGAATTCTGCGGGCTGAGAAAGGTCGAGGCGCGGTCGAGCAGCGCATTGGCCTTGCTGATGACCTCGGGCGCTCCGCTCAGCAGGCGCTCGAGGGGCGAATAGGCCGAGGGAATCTCGGAGTCGGTTTTCAATTTTTGGGCGGTCTTGGTGCCGCGGCTGATCTCCACCAGCACCCCGCCGGTAATCCCCTGCATTGCCAGGGTCGCCACGGAATCGGTGCGGATGGGCGTATCGGCCTTGACCAGGATATCGACACGGGCGAGGGAGGAATCCTGCGGATCGACCTCGACCGAGGTGACATGGCCGACGGGGATGCCGCCGAACAGGACATTGCTGTTCACGTCCAGCCCCGCGACCGAGCCGTAGAAACGGGTGAAGAAATGGGATTCGATGACACGTTCGGAGAAGTGGCTCACCCAGACGACAAATCCCAGGGCCCCGAAAAGCAGCAGCAGGACGAAGGCGCCGACGGCGATATGGCTGGCCCGGGTCTCCATTCAGCGCGCCTGCTCCCGCTCTTCCGCATGGCGCGCCGCGCGACCGCGCGGTCCATGAAAATAGGCTTGAATCCAGGGGTGGGGGTCCCCCAGGAGGTTCTCCATCGTATCGACCTTGATCTTCTTGTCGACCAGTACGGCGACACGGTCGCAGATAGCCGTAAGGCTGTCCAGATCGTGGGTTACCATGAAGACCGTCAGTCCCAGGCTCTGTTGCAGGCCGCGGATCAGTTCGTCGAAGGCGGCCGCGCTGATGGGATCGAGGCCGGCCGTCGGCTCGTCCAGGAACAGCAATTCGGGGTCGAGCGCAAGCGCCCGGGCCAGGCCCGCCCGCTTCTTCATGCCGCCGGAGAGCTGGGCAGGGAACTTTGCCCCGGAATCGGGCGGCAGGCCGGTCATGGCGATCTTGAGGGCCGCCAGCTCCGCCCGCATATGGGCGGTGAGATGGGTATGTTCCTTCAGGGGCACGATCACATTGTCCGCCAAGGTGAGGGAGCTGAACAAGGCGCCGCTCTGAAACAGCACGCCCCAGCGCGATTCCAGCGTTCGCCACTCGGCATCGCTCAGCCCCTTCGTATTCTGGCCCAATACTTCAATGCTGCCTGCCGCCGGATGGTTCAGCCCGACGATGGTGCGAAGGAGCACGGATTTGCCCGAGCCCGAGCCGCCGACGACGCCCAGCACCTCCCCCCGCCTGACGTCGAGGTCGAGCCCGTCATGGACCACCTGCTCGCCGAAGCGAGTGACCAGGCCGCGAACCTTAATGACCGGCTCGTCGTTCATATGCGCTGGGCTCATATGCGCAGGAAGGAAAAGAGGACGGAGAACATGGCGTCGAAGACGATGACGAGGAACAGGCTTTCCACAACCGATTGGGTGGTGAGCTGGCCGACGCTTTCGGCGCTGCCGGTAACGCGCAGACCTTCGAAGCAGCCGACCATGGAGATGAGCAGGGCGAAGATGGGCGCCTTCGACATGCCGACCAGGAAATGCGCCAAGGTCACGGCATGGCCGAGCTGCGTCAGATATTGCGAAGGGCTCATATCGAGCAGCAGCACGCAGGCGACGCCGCCGCCCAGAAGGGCGCACATATCGGAATAGAAGGTGAGCAGCGGCAAAGAGATCATCAGCGCCGTCACCCGCGGCAGCACGAGGACGTCGAGGGGGTCGAGGCCGAGGGTGCGCAGGGCATCGACTTCCTCGTTCACCTGCATGGTGCCGATCTGGGCGGTGAAGGAGCTGCCGGTGCGGCCGGCGACGATGATCGCCGTCAGCAGGATGCCCATTTCGCGCAGGACCGAGATGCCCACCAGATTGACGGTGAAGATCTGTCCGCCGAAGGCGCGCAGCTGGTCATAGCCCTGATAGGCGAGGACGACGCCGATCAGAAAGGAGATCAGCCCGATGATGGGCATGGCGTTGAGGCCGGTCTGCTCGATTTGGGCGATGAGCGAGACGAACCGGATGCGTCGGGGCTGGACGAACTGGCGGAAGAAGCCGATGACCACGGCGCCGAAGAAGTCGAGCAGGTCGCGCGCCTGCTTCCCGGCGTGGAAGAGCCCGGCGCCGATGCCGGCGACGATCTCGACGAGATAGTGATGGCCCGTACGCTTCGCTGGCGGCGGAACCCCCATCTCGACGATCTTGTCGATCAAGGCCTCATGCGCCGGCTCGGCCGCCTGGGTGGTCACCTTTAGCCCGGCTCTCTCCAAACTGGCCCGGCTGCGCGAGATGAGCCAGGCGCCGGCGCTATCGATCGCGCTGATTTGCGAGAGGTCGAGCTTGGCGCGACGCGCACCCCGCGGCTTGATCGCCGCCATGCGAGGATCGAGGTCGGGCACGGCCCGGAGCGTCCAATCGCCCCGTGCCACGATGACGAGTTCCTCGCCTTCGGTCCGAGTCTCGACCGATCCCATCTCCAGGCGCTGATCCATCCTGCGGCATTCTTAACACCGGCCCCTGGCCAGCCGATAGTCGTAAATCCCCGCCTCGCCGTGACTTCCGGCCAAGTTCCGGTCTAGAGTTCGGCGAGATCCGGACCAGGAGACGAAGCCACCGCCATGCAGATCAAGGACCATATTCGCCAGATTCCCGACTTTCCCCGGCCGGGAATCCTGTTCTACGACATCTCGACCCTGCTGGCCCATGGGCCGGCCTGGAAGGCGACGGTGAACCATCTGGATCGCTGGCTCGAGCCCCTGAACGCCGATCTCCTGGTCGGGATCGAATCCCGCGGGTTCCTGGTGTCCGCGCCCCTGGCCTATCTGTCCGGGCGCGGCTTTGCCATGGTGCGCAAGCGCGGCAAGCTGCCGGGCAAGGTGATCCCCTATCACTATGATCTCGAGTACGGGACCGATACGGTCGAGATCCAGGCCGATGCGGTGGCCCGCGGCCATCGCGTCGTCGTTCTCGATGATCTGCTGGCGACCGGGGGAACCCTGGCCGCGGCGGTCGCCTTGCTGCGATCGGTGGGGGCCGAGGTGGTGGGTGCCGCCTGCATCATCGAGCTCGCCTTCCTCAACGGCCGCGCCAAGCTCGACGTGCCCTTTGAATCGGTCGTCAGCTACGAGAGCTGACGGGTGAATCGGTCGTCAGCTACGAGAGCTGAGCGGCCCCCCACCGGCTTTCATAGAAAGCCGGTGCCCGTTTCTTGATGTTGTATCCGCCGGCCTGGCGCGCCGAGAGAGCGCTCGTCACTCACGTCGTGATGGCGGATACGAGGGCCAGAAGCGCCCGAT
Source organism: Verrucomicrobiia bacterium (assembly GCA_035482595.1). Taxonomy (GTDB): domain Bacteria; phylum Pseudomonadota; class Alphaproteobacteria; order Dongiales; family Dongiaceae; genus DASXQK01. The sequence continues at coordinate 7,743 of DATHQQ010000724.1, read as the reverse complement.
CGCTGCCGCGGGGGCCGATCAGCGAGAGCCCGACGGGACAGCCATTGACCCGGGTCTCGGCCGGCAGGCTGACCTGAGGCAGGCGGGCCAGCCCCGCGATGCAGGTGAGGCTGAGGGTGCGATCGCGGAAGCTCTGGGCATCGGCCCCCTGCAGGCCGAGCCAGGGAGCGATCTCCGGCGCGCTCGGCAGCAGCAGGATCCCCGTGTCGCGCAGCATCCCGGCCAAAAGCCCGCCGAAGGCCGTCCGGCGCGAGGCTTCCGGGCCCGGCGGCTGCGCCGAGACGGCACGCGCCCATTCGAAGCGGGCGGCGATCTCGGGCCCGAAGCGGGGCCGCACCTGCTCGACCCAGGCGCCGTGTTGGGCCCAGATCTCGCGGGCCTGGAGCTTGCGGAAGACGATCATCCAATCCTCGAGCCCGCCGATCTCCACGGGCGCGCGGCGGCCCATCAGCCCCTCGACCCGGGCCGCAAGGGGCTCGAGCGCCGCCCGGACAGCCGGCGCCGCGAGCGCGAAGGCATCGACAATTCGCGCGGCCCCGCCGGCGATATGGGCCGTGTCCTCGCCCAGAAGCGGTCCCCCGACGCGCGCCAGGACCCGGGCGTCCCGGGCGAACCAGCCGACCGTATCGAAGGAAGCGGCGAGCGGCATGACCCCGTTGATGGCGACGCGCCCGTGGCTGGGCCGGATCCCATAGATGCCGCAGACCGCAGCGGGTACCCGGACGGAACCACCGGTGTCGGAGCCGAGCGCGAAATCGGCGGCGCCGCCAGCGACCGCGGCGGCCGAGCCGCTGGAGGAGCCGCAGGGGATGCGTCCGGGGGCATTGCTGTTGACCGGCGTCCCGTAGTGGAAGTTCTGGCCGTTCAGGCTATAGGCAAGCTCGTCGGTGATGGTCTTGCCGATGAGATCGGCCCCGGCCGCCAGGAGACGCTCGACCGCCGCGGCATGCGCCGTGGCCGGCGGATGGGTGGCGAGCCAGTCGGGATTGCCGCAGCCGGTGATATGGCCGGCGACGTCGTAGATGTCCTTGGCGGCGAAGCGAAGCCCGCGCAGCGGCCCTTCGGGCGCGCCGGGCAACATCACCTCGTCATGGGGAATGAAGGCGTTCAGCGGATCGCTCATGCGGGTGGGATCATAGAGGGCCCGATGGCCGGATTGAAGCCGCGGGTCGCTCCTGACCGCGCGCTCTTGCGTGCACTGTTGCGCCGGGGGGCCGATGGGCTAGATTGCGCCCTTCCCTGGCCGGCGCTTGGGTGCCGCCCGCTTCCACCCCGGAGACCCGCAATCATGATCAGAACCATCCCGCATTTCGTCAAGGGCAAGGCCGTCGACGGCTCCAGCGGGCGCTTCGCCGATGTCTTCGACCCCGCCACCGGCGAGGTTCAGGCCAAGGTGGCCCTTGCCAGCAAGGCCGAGGTGGATGCGGCGATCGCCGTGGCCGCTGCCGCCTTCCCGGCCTGGGCCCAGACGCCCCCGCTGCAGCGGGCCCGGGTGATGTTCCGCTTCAAATCCCTGGTCGAGGCCAATCTGGACAAGCTCGCCGCCATCGTCACCTCCGAGCATGGCAAGGTGCTGAGCGATGCCAAGGGCTCCTGCATCCGCGGGCTCGAAGTCGTCGAATTCGCCTGCGGCATTCCGCATCTGCTGAAGGGCGAGTTCTCCGAGAATGTCGGCACCAATGTCGACTCCTGGGCGATCCGCCAGCCGATCGGCGTCTGCGCCGGCATCACGCCCTTCAACTTCCCCGCCATGGTGCCGATGTGGATGTTCCCGGTGGCCCTTGCCTGCGGCAACAGCTTCGTGCTGAAGCCCTCGGAGCGCGATCCCTCGGCGGCGCTTCTCATGGCCGATCTGCTGAAGCAGGCGGGCCTGCCCGACGGCGTGTTCAACGTGATCAACGGCGACAAGGAAGCGGTCGACGCAATCCTCCACAGCCCCGATGTGGCGGCGGTGAGCTTCGTCGGCTCGACCCCCATCGCCGAATACATCTATCACACCGGTGCGGCCCATAATAAGCGCGTGCAGGCCCTCGGCGGGGCCAAGAACCACATGGTGGTGATGCCCGATGCCGATATGGATCAGGCGACCGATGCCGTGATGGGGGCCGCCTATGGCTCCGCCGGCGAGCGCTGCATGGCCGTCTCGGTGGCCGTGGCCGTGGGCAAGGCGGCGGACCAGCTCATCGAGAAGCTGATGCCCCGCATCCGCTCGCTGAAGGTCGGGCCGGGCACCGATCCGGATTCGGAAATGGGGCCGCTGGTGACCAAGCAGCATCTGGACAAGGTAACGGGCTATGTCGATCTGGGCGTGAAGGAGGGTGCCAAGCTCCTCGTCGATGGCCGCGGGCTGAAGCTGCAGGGTTATGAGAAGGGTTTCTTCCTGGGCGGCTGCCTGTTCGACGAGGTGACGCCGGCCATGCGCATCTACAAGGAGGAGATCTTCGGCCCCGTGCTGTCGGTCGTCCGGGTGGCGGACTACAACTCCGCCGTCAAGCTGGTCAACGACCATGAGTATGGCAATGGCACGGCGATCTTCACCCGCGACGGCGATGCGGCCCGGGAATTCTCCTCCAGGATCAAGGTCGGCATGGTCGGGATCAATGTGCCGATCCCGGTGCCCATGGCCTTCCACAGCTTCGGCGGCTGGAAGCGCTCCCTGTTCGGCGACCATCACATGCACGGCTCGGAGGGCGTGCGCTTCTATACCAAGCTGAAGACGGTCACCGCCCGCTGGCCCACCGGCATTCGCGCCGGGGCCGAATTCGTGATGCCGACCATGCGCTGAGCGGTAGCGGACGCACGAGACCCAGGCGCCTAGATGAAGGCTGCCGCACCGCGCGGCGAACTCGTCGCTAGCGCGGGCTTGCTGTTCACCGCCGTGGCCTGGGGCACGATGGTGCCCCTGACTTCGGTGCTGCTGGAGGATCTGCCGCCCTTCGTCATCGCCGCCAGCCGCTACACCTTGGCCCTGGCGGTGCTCGCCTGCATCATCGCGGCGCGGGAGCGCGCGCCGATCCTTCCCTTGGGGCTTCCCTGGGGGCGGATCCTGCTTCTCGGCGGCGGCGGCATCGGTTGCTTCGCCACCTGCTACACCTTCGGCATCGGCTACTCGGGCCCGATCGCAGCGGCCGCCATCCTCGCCACCCAGCCGGTAGTCGCCGTGCTGATGGATTGGCTGGTGACGCGCCAGCGGATCGGGGGACGCCTGGCGATCGCCGTCGCCCTGGCCGTCTCGGGCGGGCTCCTCGTCGCCTTCGGCGGCAGCGACAGCCAAGCCGCCGCCGCCCATGGCGGGGAAGCCCTTCTGGTCGTCGCCCTCTTCTGCTGGACCTGGTATTCGATGAAGGCGCAGGCTTGGCTGGCACCGCTCGGCATCGGCCAACTCCGCATCACTCTGGTCTCCTCCGGCGCCGCGGCGCTGGCGCTCTGGCTGATCTATGCGGTGACGGCGGCCCTCGGGGTGCAGCCTTTGCCCGCCGCCTTTCCCGGGGCGAGCCACCTGGCCATGCTGCTGTGGCTCGCCGTCGGCCCCACCGCTATCGCCATCTTCACCTGGAACTACGGCACGGGGCGCCTCGGCATCACGGCAGCCAGCCTGTTCCTCAATCTCTCGCCGGTCTTCGCCGCCCTGCTCGGCATGGTCCTAGGGGCGAAGCCGACCTGGGCGGAGCTGGTCGGCGGGGCGATCGCTTTGGCCGGGGTGATCTTTCTCCAGCTCGGCGCCATGCCGCGGCGGCCAGCGCCCTGACCTGCCCTCGCGAAGCTTTCGCGACTCACGCAATGTTGTTGTGATCGCTCAAAATTATCCTCTAGTATTAAGGAAATCTTACGAAGCACAGGGCGGCCGCGGGGGGAAATGCCAGCTCGCGACGATATCGGGGAGCTCGAGCAGCCGACGACGGGCGACAGCGCCATGTTCAGGGCTGCCTTCGACAACGCCGGACACGGCATTGCCATCGTCGCCCTCGACGGGCGCTTCATCGAGACCAACGAGGCCTGCGCCCGCATCGTCGGCTTTTCGCCGCTCGAGCTGCAGCAGCTCTATTTTCAGTCCATCACCCATCCCGACGATCTGGAGACCGGTCTTACCCATCGCCGGGGCCTGCTCGCCGGCGAAGCGCGTACCTATGAGCTGGAGAAGCGCTATTTCCACAAATCGGGTCGGATCGTCTGGGTCCGGGTCGCGGTCACCTTGGTCCGCGACAAGGAGAACCTGCCCCTCTACTTCATCTGCCAGCTCCAGGACATCACCGACCACAAGGGGGTGGAGGAGCGGCTGCGCCTCAGGGAGGGCGCCCTGGATTCGATCTCCCAGGCCATCGCCATCGCCGATGCCGGCCGGCCCGATTATCCGATCATCTACGTCAATGCCGCCTTCGAGCGGATCACCGGCTACTCCATCGGCGAGGCGATCGGGCGGAACTGCCGCTTCCTGCAGGGAGCCGCGACCGATCCCGCCATGGTGGCGCGCATGCGGGCGGATCTGCATGACGGCCGGCCCTTCCGCGGCGAGGTCGTCAATCACCGCAAGGACGGCGTCACCTTCTACAACGAGCTCTCGATCACGCCGGTGCACGATTCCCGTGGCCGGCTGACCCATTTCATCGGCGTGCTCACCGATCTGACGGGACGCCACAATCTCGAGGCGCAGCTCCGCCAGGCGCTCAAGATCGAGGCCATCGGGAAGCTGACCGGCGGCGTTGCGCATGACTTCAACAATCTGCTGATGGTCGCCCACGGCAATCTCGAGCTTCTGGGCGAGGCGCTGGCGGCCGGAGAGACGGGAGTCGAGTTTCTCGATCAGGCGCAGAAGGCGGTGCTGCGCGGCACCGAGCTGACGCAGAGGCTGCTGGCCTTTGCCCGGCTGCAGCCGCTGCGAGCCGTCGCCGTCGACCTCAACAAGCTGGTGACCGATCTCGTTCCGCTGCTGCGACGAATCCTGGGCGAGGATGTGGCGATCGACACCGCCCTGGCGGAGGGCCGGCTGACCGCCATGGTCGACAGCGGCCAGCTCGAGAATGCGCTGCTCAACCTGGCGGTGAATGCGCGCGATGCCATGCCGCAAGGAGGCAGCATGACGATCGCCACGGAGAAGCTCGCCGTCGAAAAGGACGGGCTGCCCGGCTTGCCGGCCGGTGAGTATCTGCGGATCAATGTCTCAGATACCGGCGAAGGCATGGCGCATGACGTGGCGGACCGCGCCTTCGAGCCCTTCTTCACGACCAAGGAGATGGGCAAGGGCAGCGGGCTCGGCCTCAGCATGGTCGCCGGCTTCGCCCGACAATGCGGCGGTCATGCCGCGCTGGAAAGCGAGATCGGGCGCGGCACCACCGTGTCGCTCTATCTGCCGCCGATGGGCGCCGGGGCGGCGGGGGAAGAGGCTCGGCGCAACCAGGTCGTCACCTTCGGCTCGGAGAGCGTGCTGCTGGTGGAAGACGACCCGGCGGTGCGTCGCACGATACGCCTGATGCTGGAAGATTTCGGCTACAAGGTCGCCGAGGCCAGCGACGGCCAGGGCGCCGTCGAGATGATGCGCAAGGGAATGAAGGTGGACCTCGTATGCACCGATCTGGTGATGCCGGGCAATGTCAACGGCTGGATGCTCGCCCTCGACATCTGGCAGCAGACGCCGGCCCAGAAGGTCCTGTTCTGCACGGGCTATAGCGACAGCCCGTTCATCGGGCTCATGGAGGAGGATCCTCGCGCCCGCATCCTGCACAAGCCCTTCGGGCGAAAGGACCTTGCCGCCGCCGTCCGCGAGATCCTGGATGACGGAACAGGGGCCAAGGCGGCGGCGGGTGTAGCGGCGGAGGACCCGACCCACGAGGCCCAGACGGGCTGACCAGCGCTTCTACGCCCTTGCGCGCCAAGCCTCCGATCGTTGAAGCTCCCGCACCCTCATGAATCACCCCATGATTCGAGAGAACGCCATGCAGGTCGTCACCGCCGATGAAACCCACCGCCTGCTCGACTATCCCGGCCTCGTGGAGGCGTTGCGCGAGCTGTTCCGGCGCGGGGTCGACCAGGTCGAGCGCGAGCTGATCAGCCAGCCGCTCCCCGAGGGCGGGCGCAACGACTGGCTGATCCTGCCGGCCTGGCAATATGGGCGCCATCAGGGGGTCAAGCTGGTCAGCGTCTTTCCTGGCAACGAGGCGCAGGGGATTGCCTCGGTCCAGGGTCTCTATCTGCTTTTCGACGGGAGCAACGGCCTGCCGCTGCTCTGCGTCGATGGCGCCGCTCTGACGCTGCGCAAGACGGCGGCCAATTCGGCCCTGGCCGCCAGCTTCCTCGCCCGGCGCGACGCCTCGACCTTGCTGATGGTGGGTGCCGGCGCCATGGCGCCGCATCTCATCGCGGCGCATGCCGCCGTCCGCCCCATCCGGCGCGTGCTGATCTGGAACCGCAGTCCTGCCCGGGCGGAAGCGCTGGCGCGCGACCTCGATCTGCCGAAGGTCACGGTCGCCGTCGCCGCGGATCTTGCCGCGGCCGTGGGCGAGGCGGATGTCATCTCTGCCGCCACCATGTCCAAGGATCCCCTGATCCTGGGGGCGTGGCTGAAGCCCGGCCAGCATCTCGACCTGGTCGGCGGCTATCGCGAGGATATGCGCGAGGCCGATGACGCGGCCGTCACGCGGTCGCGCATCTTTGTCGACGCGCGCTTCACCGCTGCGGCCCATGCCGGCGACATTTCTCAGCCGCTCGCCGCCGGGCTGATCGTCGATGCCGACATCACCGACACCTTCCAGCTCGCCCGCGGCGAAAGGCCGGGCCGCCGGAACGACGCGGAGATCACTCTCTTCAAATCCGGCGGCGGCGGGCATGAGGATCTCGGCACCGCGCAATATCTCCTCAGCCGCCTGCAGGAGAAGGCCGGCGCCTGAACCTCTTCAACCTCGGCGCGGCGCGTCCTTGCCGATCTTGAAGAAGGCGATGAGCAAAGCCGCGGCGGAGACCGCGACCACCGCGACCAGACCCTCCGGCCCGGTCAGGTCGATGGCGGTTCCGGACAGCGTGGGGCCGATGACGCTGCCGACCTGATAGACCATGACGAGGGCGACATTGGCGGCGGCGAGCTGCGCCGGCGCAAAGCTGTCGCCGAGCAGCCCGAGGGCCAGCGTATAGACGGCGAAGGTGGTGCCGCCCCAGAGAACGAGGAGGGGGTAGAGCCACCAGCCGGCGCCGATCGCCAGCGGCAGCAGCAAGGCGCCCAGCAGGGTCACGAGGATGACCACGAGCAGGGTCGTGCGCCGGCTCATATGGTCGGCCACCCAGCCGATCGGAATCTGCAGCAGCACATTGCCGCCGATGAAGAGGCTGAGGATCAGCACGGCGCCGTCTTCGCTCAACCCATGTCGCAGGCCATAGATGGGCAGAAAGGCGAAGAGCGCGAAATCCATCAGCCCGCCGGCGAGCCCGCAGGCCATCACCAGCGGCTGGACTCGCAGAATGGAAAGAAGCGAGGCCTGGCTTTGGGCCGGCATGGCCGGCACCAGATCTCGGGCGAAGAAGATCGGCACGGCACCAAGCGCAATTGCGAGCGTCACCAGCAGGAAAGGCAGCCAGCCCTCGATGCCCACGGCGCTGATGATGAGCGGACCGATGGCGAAGCCCGCCGCCAGCACCGAGGCATAGAGCCCCATGATCCGGCCGCGGTCGCGCTCGGTGGCGACGATGTTGAGCCAGGTCTCGCTGATCACCCATTGGATGGAGGCGGCGGCCCCGTTGAGGAATCTGAGCAGGAAC
>DATHQQ010000723.1:0-6418 GCA_035482595.1 Verrucomicrobiia bacterium | reverse complement strand
GGACCACGGTTCATCCGCCGCCGGTCTTCCGCGCCGGGGCCGATTCCAGCAGGAGCAGCGCGGCTGGCCTGTTCGAGAGATTACGCTTGTACTCGTCCATCAGCGCCTCGGCATCGGCGCGGCCGGCGGCGTTGCTGCTTCTGGAATCGACACCGCGGAAGCCGGGGGGAGGGTGAGCGGACCGGAGACGTTCCTGCTTTCCTGCAACCTCACTCTTCCGTCACCCCGGCGAAAGCCGGGGTCCAGGGGCGAGCGGTAAACAGCCGATCATGTGGCCCCTGGATTCCGGCTTTCGCCGGAATGACGATAGTGGGGCGGCGGCGCTCCCGCTCTCTATCACCGAATGACGGTTGAGAGGAAGGGCGAGCCGGACTCACTCGCCCGCAATCTGTGTACACATGGAGTATACTATTGACGGGCCCCCCAGCTTGCGCGAACATCGGCCCGGGATGACAGAGCCTGCCGTCAAGGCGGCCGAGAATCCCGGGATCGACAATGGCGCGCCGTGGCGCGCCGATCAGGGAGGTCAGCATGCTGAAGAGATTGTTATTGCCGTGCCTTGCCGTGGTGGCGGCGCTCGCGATGGGCGGGGCCACGGCCGAGGCGAAGTCCCTCGACGACATCATCAAGGCCGGCGTCATCCGTGTCGGCATCAACCCGAACTTCCCACCCATGAGCTCCCGCGGCTCGGACGGCAATTGGGAAGGCTTCGACATCGATGTCGGCAATAAGATCGCCGAGGCGTTGGGCGTGAAGGCGGAGTTCGTGCCGACGGAGACCCCGCAGCGCGTGCCCTTCCTGGTCGCCGACAAGATCGACATCTCGCTGGGTGCCCTCACCCGCACCGCCGAGCGGGCCAAGCTGATCGAGTTCACCGTGCCGCTGCACACCGAGGTGATGGCGGTGCTGACCACCGACAAGGTGACGGTGGGCGACTGGAAGGAACTCAATGACGCGAAATACACCCTCGCCGACATGCGCGGCAATTGGACGGTGGATTGGCTGAAGCAGAATCTGCCCAATGCCAAGGTCAGCCTGACCGATACCATCGCCGACACGGTCCGCCTGGTCGGTCAGGGCCGCGCCGACGCCATCGTCGAGAACATCGATTTCTTCATGGCCCAGACCAAGAACTACCCGGATGTGAAGTGGAAGGTGCTGCCGAAGACGATCGACGTCTCCTACGATTCCATCGGCGTGGGGCGGGGCAACTACCCGCTGCGCGATGCCCTCAACATCGTCCTCTACTCCCTGCATTCCGGGGGTTTCGTGAACGACACCTGGCAGAAGTGGTATGGCGCGCCCATGCTGGTGAAGGTCGAGGCGAGCCCGTATTTCTAGACGGATCGGAAACTGACGGTGCGGGTCCCCGCGAGGGGGCCCGCACCGGTCTAAGGGGCGCGATCGAAGCGGAATGAACTATACCTTCCAGTTCGGTGTCGCCCTCGCCACCCTGCCGCAATTGCTGCAGGGCGCCATCGTCACCTTCGAGCTGGGGCTGCTCACCTTCTGGGGCGGCGCCCTCATCGGGCTCCTGGGCGCCTCGCTCAAGACCTTCGGCGGGCCGTGGCTTCGCGGTCTCGCCAATGCCTATGTCATCTTCTTCACCAACACCCCGGCGCTGATCCAGATCTATTTCCTCTATTTCGGCCTGCCGGAATTCGGCATCCGTTGGGACAATTTCACCTGCGTGCTGATCGGCCTCACCCTTAACGCCGGGGCCTATCTGACGGAAATCATGCGGGCGGGCTTCATCTCGGTCCATCGCACCGAAATGGAGGCGGCGGAGACCATCGGCATGTCGCTGGTGCAGCAGATCCGCTTCGTCATCGTCCCCCATATCGCCAAGACGATCTATCCGGCCTTGGCCAATTTCTTCATCGTCGTGCTGGTGATGGGCACCTCCGTGGGCGCGGTCGTCGGCGTCGACGAGCTGACCGGCACGGCGATCAATATCTCCACCGAGAATTATCGCTGGATCGAGATGTTCATCGTCGTGGCCTGCATCTATGTCGTACTGACCTTCATCGCCAGCCTGTCGCTTGCCTTGCTCGGCCGCTGGGCCTTCCGGGTCAAGGCCAAGGTGTTCTGAAGCATGGACCGCCTGATCCATCAGCTCCCGCGCTTCTTCTCCCCGGGCCATCTGATCCTGCTGGCCGAGGCCATGGGCACGACCCTGGCGTTGACTTTGATCGGCTGCACGACCGGGTTCCTGCTGGCCTTCCTGCTGGTCTTCTTCCGCCGGACGCCAGGAATCCTGGGCTTTCCGCTGCGGCTGATCGCGATCTTCTATGTCGAGATCTTCCGGCGCATCCCCTTCCTGGTGGTGACTTACCTGGTCCTGTTCTTCATCCAGGCCTTCGTCTCCGACGCCTCGCTGTTCACCATCGCCGTGGTCGCGATCTGCATCTATGCCACCGCCTATACCGCCGACATCATCCGCGGCGGCTTCGAGTCCGTGGCCCGGCAGCAGATCGAGGCGGCCACCGCCATGAATTTCAGCCGCTGGCATACGCTGACCGCCGTGATCATCCCGCAGTCCTGGCCGGTCATCCTGCCGCCGGCAGTGGCCTTCGCCGTCAGCTTCATCAAGGATACCGCCCTGGTCTCCCAAGTCGGGGTCTTCGAGCTGACCTTCCGCGGCAAGGAGCTGAACAACGAGGGGTTTTCCGGCATCCTCGTCTTCGGCACCATCTCCTTGCTCTATTTTGCCATGTCCTATCCGTTGAGCCGCTGGGGACGCTGGCTGGAGAAACGCCTTGCACCATCTCGAAGTCAGAAATCTCGCCAGCGCCTACGGCACGCTTAGCGTCCTGAAGGGCGTCAATCTGACGCTGACCAAGGGCGAGGTTGTGGCGCTGATCGGGCCCTCGGGCTCCGGCAAGTCAACCATCCTGCGGGTGCTCATGGGCCTGACGCACCCGACGGGGGGCGAGGTGCTGATCGACGGCGCGCCGGTGGACTACACCCGGGCCGCCAGCGTGCGCGCGGCGCGCGACCGCATGGCCATCGTCTTCCAGCAGTACAATCTGTTCCAGAACATGGACGTGCTGCGCAACGTCACCATCGCCCCGGTCAAGATCAAGAAGCGCCGCCGCGCCGAGGTCGAAGCGGAGGCGGCGAAGCTCCTGGCCAAGGTGGGTCTCGCCGAGAAGCATCACGCCTTCCCCGACGAACTCTCCGGCGGCCAGCAGCAGCGCGTCGCCATCGCCCGTGCCTTGGCCTTGCGGCCCGAGATCCTGCTACTGGACGAGGTGACGTCGGCCCTGGATCCGGAGCTGGTGAACGAGGTGCTGGACACCATCCGGGGCCTCGCCGCCGATGGCATGACCATGCTGATCGTCAGCCATGAGATGGCCTTCGTGCGCGAGGTCGCTTCCAAGGTGGTGATGATGGACAAGGGCATGGTCGTCGAGGAGGGCCCGCCCAAGCAGATCTTCGACGCCCCCCGCACCGACCGCGCACGGGAATTCGTGGGCAAGATTTTGCGGCATTGACGCAATGCGCCGTCACCTCCTCCCGTCATTCCCGCGAAAGCGGGAATCCAGGGATGACGCGCGAGATATCTCCCCCTTGTGGCTCTGGATCCCCGCTTTCGCGGGGATGACGACAGAGAGAGGGAGGCTCCTGTCTTTTGCCTACGCCACGTGGCGGAGCGCGGAGAAGGCGGCGATGTCGAGGCTGGGCTTGCGGCCGAGGACGAGCTCGGCGGTGACCAGGGCCGAGATCGGCCCTGCCGTGAAGCCCATCCAGGGGAACATATTCATGAAAAACCCGGGAAGCCCGGGCACCTCGCCCAGGATCGGCTTCCAATCTTCGGTGCCGTTGACGATCGCGGGCCAGACGCGCAGCAGGCGGACCGAGGCCAGGGCCGGCACCACATGCTGAGCGACGGCGAGATTGGTCCGGAGCGAATCGAGATTCACCACGGGCCGTTCGCCGAGCGCGCCGCCCCTCTGGCTCCAGCGCGCGGGCCAACCGCCGCCGATGAGGAAGGAGCCGTTGCGCGCCTGCTTCAGGGTCAGCTTCTCGCCGGCGAAATAGACCAGATGCTCCACCAGCGGAGCCACGGCCTCGGTGACGTTCACCTGGATCGGATGACCTTGAATGGGAAGCTCGAGGCCGAGCATGGCGGAGATGCGCCCCGCCTCGGCGCCCGCCGCATTGACCACGCGCCGTGCGCGGATGCTGCCCGCGGCGGTTTCCACGCGATAGCCGCCGTCCTCGGCGGCGAGCGCCGTCACCGGCCGATGGGTCACGATCGTCGCCCCATGGCGCCGGGCGGCGGCGGCGAAAGCCGGGGTCACTTTGAGCGGATTGGCCTTGCCCTCGGTCGGGCAATAGGCCCCGCCGATCATGCGCTCGGAGAGATAGGGCGCCCGGCGGTGCAACTCCGCCTTGTCGAGCAGATCGACCTCCAGCCCCTGGGCGCGCTCGATCCGCGCCTTGCGCTCGATGTCGCGGAGCTGCGCCTCGCTCTCGCCCACCAGGAGACCGCCGCCGAGGGAGAATTCAAGGTCGCAGCCGAGCTCGGCCTCCAGCCCCTGCCAGAGCCGGATCGATGCCAGCATCAGCGGAATGGTGGGGGCGAAGATCCGCGCCCAATCCTCGCCCTCGATCATGAAGGGCTCATGGGGGATCTGGGCATGGATGCTGCCGGCATTGCTGCCCGAGGCCTGGGTGTTGAGATCGCTGCGCTCGAGGAGTGTCACCTCGAGGCCCTCGCGGGCGAGGAAATAGGCCGTCGCCGTGCCGGCCAGCCCGCCGCCGACGATCAGGACATCGGTCTTTGTGACGTCTTTGCCCATGGCGCAGCTTGCGTCCCGAGTATACACTGAGTATACAGTAGCCGTCGCGCCGTCACTGGCGCAAACCCGATATCGCGTCCGCCGGGACCCATGCTCGCGCTTCGTCCCGGCGATCGAGCCAGGAGGAAGTTCGCGATGCCCACCCAGTTCCGCGGCAGCCACACCGTCACCATCACCCCCTTCACCGAGGGCGGCAAGAAGATCGATCTTCCGGCCTGGAAGCGCTTCGTCGACTGGCAGATCAGGACCGGCGTCCCCGGCATCATCATCCTCGGCACCACCGGCGAGTTCCTGACGCTGACCGATGAGGAGCGCCGGATGTTCGTCGAGGCCACGGTGAAGCATGTGCGCGGGCGCATGCAGGTGATGGTGGGCACGATGAACGCCTATACCCCCAATGCGGTGCGCTACAGCCGCGAGGCGGAGGAACTGGGCGCCGACGGGCTGATGATCATCCCGCCCTATTACTACACGCCGACCGAGGACGAGATCTTCGCCTATTACCGGGCGATCTGCGAGAAGGTCTCGATCCCCATCATGCTCTACAACAACCCCTATACCTCCAATGTCGACATGTCGGCGAAGTTCGTCGGGCGGCTGACCCGCGCCTTCGAGCAGATTCGCTATATCAAGGAAGCAAGCCAGGAGATGGCCCGGGTCTACGACATCGTCGAGGAGACCAAGGGGGTCATGAACGTCTTCGCCGGGCAGCGCATCGTCGAATCCTATCTCTACGGCGCCCTGGGCTATGTGAACCCCTATGGCAACTACATTCCGCGCGCCTCCTATCGGATCTGCGACTTCATCACCGAGGGCCGCATCGAGGATGCCAAGAAGATCGAGCGGCTGATCGGCAAGATGCAGGTGATCATCAACGAAGGCCATCCGACCTACGGCCATCAGTGCTATTCCAAGGCCCTGGCCGCGGTGGCCGGCTATCCTGTCGGCGATGTCCGCGCCCCCCTCACCACGTTCAAGGAGCTGGGCAAGGAGGGCGAGGCCCGCGTCAAGAAGCTGAAGGGCGTGATGAAGGAGCTCGACGATCTCATGGACCGCCTCGATGGCGAGCCGGCCGCCAGAAGCGGGCTCAGGGTCGCGGCGGAGTAGACGCGGACGGCGGGTGAGGGATGATCCTCCGCGGTTCCGACATCGAGACCGAGGCCGAGCCGGAGAACGCGATCCTCTTCAAGCGGATGGTGCGGCGCGATCTGCACGGCCCCGACCTCAGCTTGACCTGGGTCCGTCTCGAGGGCCGCCATCGCCGCCTCGTCTGTCACGAGAGCGAGCGGGTCTATTACATCATCGAGGGCAGCGCCACCTTCGCTCTGGGGGAAGGCGAGCCCCAGCCGGTCGATTCCGGCGATGTGGTCGTGATCCCGCGGGGCATTCCCTATGGTTTCGAGGGACGGATCACCTATCTGGTGATGAACGGCCCGGCCTTCCGGCCCGGCTCCGACATCTATCTCGAGTAATCCCGTCCCCTCAACTTTCCGGAGTCCGCCGTGAGCGAGCCCATCCTCTTTTCGCCTCTCCAGCTGCGCGGCCTTACCTTGCGCAACCGCGCCGTGCTCTCGCCCATGTGCCAATACGAGGCGGTGGAGGGTCGCATG